>JAITJY010000351.1 GCA_031278675.1 Bifidobacteriaceae bacterium | reverse complement strand
GGGGGGGGCCCGCGGGGCGCCACATTTTGATAGGTTTAGGAATTGCATCGACTGGACCGGGTGATTGGATGTATCATGTCGATGTATTCAAAACGTGCGACGGGCTGGTCTGTTGGGGGACGGCATCGGGCAATGGCTTTTCCTGGGGGAGGCGCTGAGCGTTGGGGGAGCGGGGGGAACCCGTTTAGGCAACGCGCCGGGCGCTGGGGGAGCCGGGCCGGGCAGGCGGGACCGTTGAACACTACTAGACACGCAAGGAGCCGCGGGTGCGTAACCGATCCCATGTGCTGGAGCTGGCCGTCTTAGGGCTGCTCCATTCGGCGCCGATGCATGGCTACGAACTGCGCAAACGCCTCAACGAGATGCTAGGAATGCTCCGGCCGTTCTCGTACGGGAGCCTCTACCCGTGCCTTAGGGCGCTGGCCGGAGAAGGGCTGATCGCGTCCTCGGAGGAAGATGCGGCCGCGCTGGCAGCACCCCGGCGCGGGCGGATTGTCTACCGACTGACCGACCAAGGCAACGCGCGGCTCGAAGCACTGCTCGGGCAGGCTGGGCCCGCCACCTGGGAAGACGAGAACTTCGACGTGCGTTTCGCGCTGTTCGCGCAGACCGATGCCGAGACGCGGCTGCGGATTCTGGAAGGTCGGCGGGCGCGGATGGCCGAGCGGTTGGACGGCGTGACCCTGGCCATCAAACGCGGCGGCCCCACCGACGAATACACCCAAGAACTGCAACGGCACACCCTGGAACAGGTGGAACGCGAAGTCCGCTGGCTCGAAGAACTGATCGACCGCGAGCGCGATGCCCGCGGCGCTAGGCGCGCCGGGGTTTCGGGCGGGGCCTGGGCGGTGGCGGCCCAAGCCGCCGATCCTGGTGCTGGGCCAACCGAGGGCGCAGCCATCACAGGCGCAACTACATCTAAAAGTCCCAATATCAGCAAGGAGCACAAATGAGCCCCATCCGGGTAGCAATCGCAGGCGTCGGCAACTGCGCCTCGTCACTGGTACAAGGTGTCGAGTTCTACAAGGACGCGGCCCCCGATGCGACCGTCCCCGGTTTGATGCATGTCCAGTTCGGGCCGTACCACGTCAGCGATATCCAATTCGTGACGGCTTTCGACGTGGACAGCGACAAAGTGGGACGGGACCTATCAGAGGCGATCAACGCCTCCCAGAACAACACCATCAAGATCGCTGATGTACCCCACCTCGGCGTCGAGGTGAAACGCGGCCCCACCCTCGACGGATTGGGCAAGTATTACCGCCAAACCATCACGGAGTCCTCAGCCCAGCCCATCGACGTGGTCCAAGAACTACGCGCCAAGCAAGTCGATGTGCTCGTCTCCTACCTGCCCGTCGGCAGTGAACAGGCCGACAAGTTCTACGCGCAATGCGCCATTGACGCCGGCACGGCTTTCGTCAACGCCCTACCAGTTTTCATTGCTTCAGACCCAGAGTGGGCCGCGAAGTTCGATGCCGCCGGGTTGCCCATAGTAGGCGATGACATCAAGTCACAGGTCGGCGCCACCATCACGCACCGCGTTCTGGCCCGGTTGTTTGAGGACCGCGGTGTGATCATGGACCGCACCTATCAATTGAACGTCGGCGGCAATATGGATTTCAAAAACATGTTGGAGCGGGAGCGACTCGAATCGAAGAAAATCTCGAAAACTCGGGCAGTTACGTCCAACATGGATCACGAACTGCCAGATCGTGACATCCACATCGGCCCGTCGGATTATGTTGCTTGGCTCGATGACCGCAAATGGGCCTTCGTCCGGTTGGAAGGCCGCGCCTTCGGCGAGGTGCCGCTCAGCTTGGAATACAAGCTTGAGGTGTGGGATTCGCCGAACTCTGCTGGGATCATCATCGACGCCTTACGCGCTGCCAAGATCGCCAAAGACCGAGGCATTGGCGGTGCCGTGACCAGCCCATCCGCCTACTTCTTCAAGTCGCCGCCCGTCCAGCGCGAAGATCGCGAGGGCCGCGAGTTGGTGGAGGCCTTCATCCGCGGCGAGATCCCCCGCTAAGCGAAGCGCCCGCGCCCAAGGCTAGGCCCAAGCCCAAGCCCAAGGCTAGGCCCGAGCCCGAGCTCGAGCCCGCGCCCGCGCCCGCGCCCGCGCCCTAGCCCACCGCCGCACCGGCGGGCGGGCCCTCGTTGAGATAGCCGTCGGCATCGGCGTTGGCTCTGGTGTACCGGTAAACCGGCGCCCCGAAGTAATGGTGGACGGGGGTCGCGGCGCCGACGGCGGCATCGACCAAGCCGAAGCGGAAAGCCTGCGGGAAGCGGTCCAGGGCGGGGGTCCAGGTGCCGGCATCAAGGGCCATGCCGCCATGTGCCAGGTTGACCACGATCAGTTTGACCTGGTCATCTGCCAGATCGGCGATGCCGTCCAGGCCAGCCGGATCGGCAACGCCGGCCCCCACGCTCCGCAACGTGACGGTGACCTCGCCGGCCTCACCCCAGCGGGCCGTGGTCCCCAGCGGGCCGAGGCCCGTCATTGCCGCCGGCCGGTCATCTAAGTACAAGACCCCGAAAGGCTGGCCGATCTGGTGCACCAATGCGCGAGTGACCAGCTTGGCGATTGTCGCTATCGCCGTCACGGTGGCGCCAGCCCCGGCCGCGATGCGCACCAACGCCTGGGGGACGGCGCCGGCCACCTTGAGCTCGAACCGGTTGTAGGCCGCCAGCACCCGGTTCATCGCGACGAGTTGGTAATACCGGAGTTCAACCGGCGCCTCGTAGCCGTGCCTAGCCCCGGAGCGCGCCAGCGCCCCCTGGTCAAACCATTGCCCTAACAGTTCCGCGCCGCGCCCACGCAGATCGTGGAACCGCGCATAAGCGCGCCACGCCCGCTGAGGTGAAGTGAAGTCTGATACAATGTCTGTCCGCCCCGAGGCGATGAAGTGCTCCACAATCTCCCGCCCGTTCGAGGCATAAGCCAGCGGCGCGTCCAAGCGTTGCGCTTGCCGGATCGCCCGCGGCAGCGCTGATCCCGGGTCATGCTGCACCCCAACCGTCGCCACGACCGCCGCCGGCACGCCCGGCTTGGGCCACAGCACGTACGCGGCACGGTCATCGCGCGCACCGTGATGCCGCTTGCGGCGCTCGCCCGCCGGGGTTGCGATCACCCCCAGGGCCACATTCCGCGTGACCTGATCCGGGCGCCAACCAGCCTCTTCGAGCAGGTCACCGACCCTTCGAGCCCGCGTCCCGCTCCGTGGGCGAGGCCGTGGCGCCGCCTGCGCGCTAGTGGCGAGTGTGTCTGGTTTCCGTTCCGCACTCATGGCGACGAATCTAGAAAAACGTCCCGAGTGTGACGCGAATCACGCCGGTTCGGTCAGCATGTGGACACCCCCGCGCGCCCGCCCGCGCCGGGCCGTTCCCCCGATGCCCGATGCCGTCTACTCTTCCCGCCCCGGTTTCGCTCCCGCCGCGCCGCCCGCGCCGGCCGGTGCGCCGATGCACGGTGCAGTCGGCGTTCGCGCACGGCATCGTCCGCCGGGAGGGCAACTGCGGTCAGAGCTGGGCGGCCCACCACGTGCGGAGGGCGTCTGCGGCGGCGGCTTCGCCGAGGGGGCCCTGCTCCATCCGGAGGTCTAGGAGGAAGCGGTAGGCGCGGCCGACATCTTTGCCGGGACCAATCCTAAGGATCGCCATGATCTGGTCGCCGTTCAGGTCGGGCCGGATCGCCTTGAGTTCTTCTTGTTCGGCCAGCTCGGCGGCACGCCGCTCCAGATCGTCATAGGCGAAGGCGAGCCGTTCGGCGCGGCGCGAGTTCTGGGTGGTGCAATCGGCGCGGGCCAACCGGTGGAGGCGTTCAAGGAGAGGGCCAGCATCCGTCACATAGCGGCGGACGGCGGAATCAGACCAGGCGCCATCGCCGTAGCCGTGGAACCGCATGTGCAACTCGATCAGCCGTGTCACGTCGCGGATGGTCGCGGTATCGAAGCGCAGCGCGCGGAGCCGCCGAGCGGCCAGCTTGGCCCCGACCACCTCGTGATGATGGAATGAAACCTGGCCACCAGGCTCAAACCGCCTGGTGGCGGGCTTACCGATGTCATGTAACAGCGCCGCTAGGCGCAGCACCAGGTCTGGTTTGGGCACTGGGCCATCCGGCCCAGTTTCCATGGCAATGGCGCGTTCCAACACCGTTAATGAGTGTTCGTAAACATCTTTGTGGTGGTGCGCGGAGTCGACGGCTAGCTGCAGCGCAGGCAGTTCTGGCAGAATCAGGTCAGCTATACCGGTATAAACCAGCAGTTCTAGGCCGCGCCGCGGCGCAGGCGCCAGGATCAGCTTCGCCAGTTCTGCTTGAATCCGTTCCTGGCTGACAATCTCGAGGCGATCAGCCATCGCGGACATGGCGGTCAGGGTCGCCTCGGCGACATCGAATCCCAGGGTGGCGGCGAACCGGGCTGCCCGCATCATGCGGAGTGGATCGTCATCAAAGGACTGCGTCGCGGGCGCGGGCGTGCGCAGCACCTGGGCGGCCAAGTCCGCCAGCCCTCCGTGCGGGTCAACGAACCGGATTTCCGGCGCCAGCGCCACCGCCATTGCGTTGATCGTGAAATCGCGTCGCGTCAGGTCGCCTTCCAGGGTCTCGCCGTAGCTGACGGCCGGTTTCCTAGAATCCGGCTCGTACGCCTCAGTCCGGTACGTGGTGACTTCGACTATCACGCCGTCCCGCCGCCCAGCCACCGTCCCATAGGCTCGCCCCAATTCCCAGGTCTTCCGCGCCCAGTGGCGCAGCGCAGCCAGCGACCGATCGGGGGGCAGATTAGTCGCAAAGTCCAGGTCGCCAACTTCCCGCCCGAGAATCAGGTCCCGCACCGGCCCTCCCACCAGCGCTAATTCACCGCCCTCGGCGGCAAAGTGCTGCGCCAGTTCCAGCGCGGGCGCCGGGATTCGCTCCAGGCCAATCCCTGGGCGCAGCGCCCCGCCGTCCCCGCCTCCGGGCGTCGGTGCAGCGCCCCCAGCCCCGGCGGCTAGAGACAGTTCTCCTGGTGGCAGTGAGTGAGACACAATGCACCAGCTTAACGGACGATGCCGTCTCCCCACCCCCAGCCCCGGCCCGCCCGCCCCCAGCCCCCGCTCGGCCGCCCGGTCTCAGCCTCGGCTCGGCCGCCCGCCCCCCAGGGCTCTTGGCGAAGTCCGCTGGTTGGGGTTGTGGGGTGTTGCCGCGCCG
>JAITJY010000338.1 GCA_031278675.1 Bifidobacteriaceae bacterium | reverse complement strand
TTGGGCGCAGGCCTGGGTGGATGCGGGCCGGGGCGGGGCCGCGAACTGGATGTTCGCCGCTAACGGGCGGTTCGCTTACGCGGCGGATTACGCGGAGCCGATCAGTGTGAATTCGGCGCCTGGGCGGTTCCAGGCGGAGCAGTTCGGGCGGGTGCGGGACCACTGCCAGGCAGTGGTGATTGAAGCGGGTAGACCTCTATTCGGACGCTTGTTCGGGTATGCGGCGGCGCGCGAGGCGCTGGCCCTCGAGACGGCTGGGCTCGCCGTGGCGGCGCTGTGGCACGGTTCGGACATCCGGCTCCCGTCGCATCACATTGCCAGGCATCCGCTCAGCCCGTACGCTCTGCCCGAACTCCGGGCGCGGGCCGGCGAACTCGAGTCCAATGCGCGGCGTAACCGCCGGGCCATGGGCGCCCTGGGGCTGGCCCAGTTGGTGTCCACACCGGACCTGTTGGATCAGGTCGAGGGTGCGATCTGGTGCCCGGTCGTGGTGGCGCAGGCCCTGATCCAGGCCGGGGCTGGAGCGCCCCCGGCCGCGCCGCCGGCGCCGGGTGCGGGCGTTGACGTTGCGTTGGCCGCGCCGCTCGGGGACGCTGCTGCCGCGCCGCCGGCGCCGGTCCTGGCCGGGCCGCGCCCCCGCGTGGTCCACGTGCCATCGAATCCCTTACTCAAGGGCTCCGACCTGGTAGACCCGATCCTGCAGCGGCTGGCCGGCGAGGGGCGGATCGACTACATCCGGGCGGAGGGTTTGACCAGCGCCGAGGTGTGCCGGTTGTACGGCGAGGCCGACATCGTGGCAGATCAATTCCGCATGGGTATTTATGGTGTGGCGGCTGTGGAGGCAATGGCCCTGGGCCGGCTGGTGATTTCCGACGTGGACACCAGCGTGCAGGAAGCTGTCCTGGACCAAACGGGTCTGGCATTGCCCATCGCCAAGGCCGGCGCAGCCGGCCTAGCTGCGGAGTTGGACCGGATCATCGCTGACCCAGACCCGTACCGCCGCTTGGCGGCCCAGGGGCCGCCATTCGTGGCCGCAGTCCACTCGGGCGCTCGCTCCGCTGCGGCCCTAGCCCAGGCGCTGGGCCTGGGCAACTGACCGGCGAAGAACCCAGGGCTTCGAACAAAGTTTCCCCGAGACCCACCCCACAAACTCTGGCTGCTTCGCTCCGAGATTTTGCGGGGACCCCGAGACCCACCCCACAAACTCTCTCTGCTTCGCTCCGAGATTTTGCGGGGACCCCGAGTAGGCGAAACTCGGCTCAGGTGCAGAGGTTTCGGCTACCTAATGGGCCCGGCGCCATCTGCGGCGTGCGGCCCGGGCGGCCGCGTGGCCTCGTTCGGCTCGCGACCGCGCCCCGCGCCAGGGCGCTGTCTGTGAGGGGCCGCAGTCTGCTTGGGGCGTCGCGACCGGGCACCCGCGCCGGGGCGCACCCGCGCCGCGACCCACGCCCGCGACCCACGCCCGGGGTCCACCCCTGCGAGGCCGCAGTGGGATAGGGTTGACGGCGGCCATTTGACTAGCTCTTCTTGGGGGAATAACCGACCATGGCTTTCTTTGCCGCGCCCAGTGCTGACGTGGATCACCGCGCCCGAATCGGTGACGGCTCCAAGGTCTGGCATCTGGCGCAGGTGCGTGAAGACGCCCAACTCGGCGTCAATTGTATCATAGGTCGCGGTGCTTATATTGGTACAGGTGTTCGCCTCGGGGACAACTGTAAAGTCCAGAACTACGCGCTGGTCTACGAACCAGCCGAACTAGCCGACGGCGTGTTCATCGGCCCGGCGGTGGTCTTGACCAACGACACCTATCCCCGCGCCATCAACCCCGACGGCTCGCTCAAAGGCGGCGATGATTGGGAACACGTCGGCGTGACCATTGGCGCCGGCGCGTCGATCGGCGCGCGCGCCGTCTGCGTCGCGCCCGTCAAGATTGGCGCCTGGGCCACAGTGGCTGCAGGCGCGGTAGTGGTCAAAGACGTGCCGGAGTACGCACTCGTAGTCGGCGTGCCGGCGCGGCGCGTCGGCTGGGTCGGCAAAGCGGGCCATCCCCTGCTACCGGGCCCCGACCAATCGCTTTGGGTGTGCCCCGCCACAGGTGCTAGGTACGAACAGATTCAAGACAGCCTCCAGGAGGTCCAAGACTGATGGCAGACCATTTCATCCCCCCCGCGAAACCCCTGATCGGCGATGCCGAGCGCGCCGCCGTGGATCGCGTCTTACGTTCCGGCATGATTGCGCAAGGCCCGGAGGTAGCCGCGTTCGAGCAGGAGTTTTCCGCCGCGCTGGTACCCGGCCGCGAGTGCGTCGCCGTCTCCAGCGGCACAGCCGGACTCCACCTGGGACTGTTGGCCGCCGGGGTTGGCCCCGGCGATGAGGTCATAGTGCCCTCATTCACGTTCGCGGCCACAGCCAACTCGGTGGCTCTGACGGGCGCCACACCGGTCTTCGCGGACATCGAAGGCAGTTTTTTCTGCCTTGACCCGGCGGCGGCCGAAGCCGCCATCACGGAGCGCACCAAAGGAATCTTGCCGGTCCATCTGTATGGCCAAGGTGCCGACATGGCGCAGTTCCAAGCGATTGCGGCCAAACACGGCATCGCCCTTTATGAAGACGCCGCCCAAGCGCACGGCGCCACGTTGGACGGACGGCCGGTCGGCACTTTTGGGCAGTTCGCAATGTTCTCGCTGTATCCCACCAAGAACATGACCTCCGGTGAAGGCGGGATGGTGAGTTGCATCAGCGACACGGTAGCCCGCGGCGTGCGCCTGCTCCGCAACCAGGGCATGGAACGCCAGTACGCCAACGAGGTGATCGGGTTCAATGAGCGGATGACCGATATCCACGCCGCGATCGGGCGCGAACAACTCAAACAGTTGCCGGCCTGGACGCAGCGGCGCCAAGCGAACGCTGCCTTCCTCAGCGCCAATCTCGCAGGCGTCACGGTGCCGCCGGTCCGCGCGGGCGCGGTCCACGTCTACCACCAGTACACCATCCGGGTCGCGGCTGACCGCGACGGATTTGTGCGGGCCTTACGCGAAGAACACCAGGTCGGCAGCGGCGTCTATTATCCGATCCCGAACCACCAACTGGCGTCGCTCGCGAAGTTCGCACCCGCCTTGGACCTGCCGGTCACAGCCGAGGCGGCCGCCGAAGTGGTCTCCTTGCCGGTGCATCCTGCCCTCAGCCAAGGCGACTTGGACCGGATTGTGACCGCCGTCAACGCCGTCGCGCGGGCGGGAGCCTGACGATGGCTAACCTGCGTGCCGGGGTGATTGGGATCGGCTCGATGGGCCGTCACCACGCCCGTATTCTGCGTGAGATCGATGGCGTAGACCTGGTGGCCGTCGCCGATCCGGGCGGTGACCGCTTCGGTGTGGCCCGCGAATTGCCGCTGGGCCAAACGGTCGAAGACCTGATCGCCGCCAAGCTCGATATGGCAGTGGTGGCGGTGCCAACGGTGCACCATGAGGCGGTGGGTTTGGCGTTGGCCGAAGCGCAAGTGCCGACGTTGATCGAAAAGCCTGTCGCGGCATCGGCCGATGCCGCCCGCCGCGTTACCGACGCCTTCACCGCTGCGGGGGTGGTTGCGTGTGTCGGCCATGTGGAACGTTTCAATCCGGCTATCGCCGACTTGCGCCGGCGGATCGCGGCGGGCGAGTTGGGCGACGTGTACCAGGTGGCGACGCGGCGCCAGGGTCCGTTCCCGGCTCGGATTTCCGATGTGGGGGTGGTCAAAGACCTGGCAACGCATGATCTGAACTCTGCCTCCTGGCTCGCCGGCTCCTCCTATGAACTGGTCTTTGCCCAGGTCAGCCACCGTGCTGCGCGGGAACACGAAGATATGGTGCTGATCACTGGCCGGCTCGCGGGAGGCGTTCTGGCGAACCACATTGTCAACTGGCTCTCGCCCATGAAGGAGCGCTTGACCATTGTCACCGGCGAGCGCGGCGCGTTTGTCGCGGACACCGGCAACGTCACGTTGACTTTCTGGGCGAACGGCTCGGTGCCGACCGAGTGGGAACCGTTGCGCCAGTTCAGGGGCGTGACGGAGGGTGACGTGACGCGTTATGCGATCACCACCCGCGAACCGCTCAAGGCTGAAGACGAGGCGTTTCGCGATGCGGTGCTGGGCCGCCGCGATGACGTGATTCCTCTCGGCGACGGCTATAAGACACTGTTGGCGGCAGAGGCCGCTTTGGCCTCGGCGGCCAGCGGGCAAACCGTCCACCTGTGATGGCGCGGCCCTCCGGGCGGCCCGGTGGCCGGGGGCCGGTGGCCGGTGGCGCGCGAACTGGCGTCGAGTCGGTGCGCGGGAGCGGGACCGGTGCGCCCTGGCGTCAGCACCTGACGGCGGCGCGGCAGCGCGCCGATCTGGGACGGTTCGGCGAGTCGCTGGCCTACTGGGCGGTGGTGGGCTTCGCGTTTGCTGTTTCGCTGGTCCATGCGCAGCGCACCACCTTGATGGCGGCGCAGGATTCGATGCACTACTACGCGCGGGCCTTGCTCTATGCGGGCACTTCCCGCGATGAGGCCTTCGCGCTGGTCACCGACAAGTCATACTCTCTGGGGTGGAATCAGGGATTGACCCCTGAGATCCTGTTCGATTGGGACTTGGTGCGCCCACGGGTGGTCTATCCGGCGCTGGCCACGCCGTTCGTCAAGGCGTTCGGCTGGAGTGGGATGACGCTCACCTCGATCGCTTTGGCTGTTGTGCTCTATGCGCTGATGGCGTGGGTGTTGCGGCGGCGCTTCGGCACCGTCCCGGCGTTGGCTGCGCTGGCGGTGGTGTTCGGTTGTCAGGCCTGGTTCTTCTATGCGGTGGCGCCGCTGACGGAGGGCCTGAGTGCCCTAACCCTGGCCGGCATGGTCGGGGCGGCGTGGCTCTATCGGCGGGCGCGGCACCGGCGGCGCTGGCTTTACCTGGTGGCGGCGGGGGTGTTGGCCGTGGTCTTTGCCTTCACGCGCCAGGCGCAGTTGATCGCTGCGGGGGCGTTTAGCGTTGTGTGGGTTGGGGAGTGGATCAGGTCGCGCCGGGCGCGCAACTCGTGGCTGGCGCCGTCCGCCACGGTGGTTGGTGTCAGTGCGGCGACCCAGGTCTACCAACTGCTGGTTTACCCGTTCGATCAGTTGGCTCACATGCAGTCGAAGGTCGGCGGTGAATCCTTTTGGGAGACGCTGGCCGCTGCCCCGTACCATTTGTACACTGCGACCAAGTTTGACTTCAGGCTGGCTGTGGAGGATGACCCAGGCATGGCGTTCGCGATGTTTGTGCTGTTGGGCGCCATGATCTACTGCTGGCGCCGCCCAGAAATCCATCTGGCCTGCGGCGCGGTGTTAGCTGGCATGATCTATCAAGGGGTCAACGGCTCAATCCGGTTGGAGTTCCGCTACTTGGAGCCGGGCTTGTTCCTCTATGCGCTGGCGGGGGCCGCTTTCATGGCCGCGCTGGCGCGCCGGCGAATGACCCGGCACCAGACTTGGTGAGGAAGGTGAGCAGGCTATGACTAATGCAAATCCGGCGAGTGATGTGGCCCGGCGCGCGCCGCGCGCGCGGCCAGCGTTCCCTGGGCGCGCTCTAGGGCGCCTGGTTGGCCGCGGGGCCGGGCCGTGGATTGTTTTTTGGGCAATCTTGGCCTTGGCGTTCGCTTTGATGTGCATCATTGTGTTCCGGACGCAGGTCTGGCAAACCCCCGACGGCATCTACTATTACGCTCGCGCCTTGCGCTTTACCGGCCTGAGCGAGGCCGCCGCTTACGCGGAGGTCGCCCGGGTCGGCGATGCCCTGGGCTACCACTACGACAACCCCGAGATGATGTTCCACTTCGATCTGGTGGTGCCCCGCCTGGTCCATCCGCTGCTGGCGGCGCCGTGGGTGGCGTGGTTCGGACACGCCGGGATGCTGGTCCCGACCATCACCGGCACGGCGGTCTTTTTCGGCGGGACCGCGTGGGCGCTTGCCGCCCGCTACGGCCGGGCTATTGCGCTTGGCACCAGCCTGATCGCGATGGCGGGCTGGCACTGGTTCTTCTTCTCTGTGGTGACCCAGCCGGAGGGCTTGGCCGCGTTGTGGTTCGCGGGCGCGCTGTTCGCCGCAGTGCGCTACCGGCGCGCCCGCCGCGCCACCGCCGGAGCCCCGTCCGCCGATGCCGCCCAAGCCGCCGGTAAGGCCGCTAGCGCCGCCGCTGCGCTCGCCGACCAGCCGCCTGCCGCCGGCCTCCCGGGCCTCGCCGGGGGAGCCGGGGCGGGGGGACGGAACCGTGAACGGGGGTGGTGGTGGCTTGTCGTGGCGGGGGCCTTCATGTTGGCGTTCGGGTTCACGCGGCAGGCGCAACTCATCCCGGCGGGGGCGTTGTTCGTCGTCTGGCTGGGGGAGTGGGTCCGGTCGCGCCGGATGCGTAATAGCTGGCTGGTGCCCGCTGCGGTGATAGTGGGTGTCAATGCGGCGAGCCAACTCTTCCAGCTCCTGATGTTTTCGGGGTTCTCGCAGCGCGACCAGTTCCTGAAGGAAACCGGGACCGACAACACGGCTGATGCGATCCGGGTGATCCCCCGGCTGGCGCGGCGGATCTTCACCCAGGACTTCAACTGGTTCGCGGCGAGCGACGCCGTGATGCTGGTGTTTTGCCTGCTCGTCGGGATTGGCCTGGTGGCCTGCTGGCGGCGCGTCGAAGCGCATCTGTGCTTGGGCGCGATCGCCGGTGCCCTGATCTACAACATCTCGAACGGCAACCCGACCGCATTGCGGTACTTCCAACCGGGCTGGATCTGCGCTGTGCTATTGGCGGCGGCTGTGCTGGCCTACGCCAGCGGCACCCAGCCGGGCAGCGGGCTGCCGCACCTGCCGCAGCGCGCCCGTCGCGCCCCCAGCCGGGCAGCGTCAGCCGAAGTGGAAGCGTGACGGGGGGAGCGGCATCGGGCGTATCGTTACGCGTGACGCGGTGGGCGGCGACTGACGGGTCGCGGCGGGCGTTAGGCGGTGTCCGGCCCGGGGGGTTCGACCAACTGCTCGTCGGCGGTGTCGGCGCTCCCGGCGGCACTCGCCCGGCGAATCACAAAGGCGGTCAAAGCGGTTGTCACCAGGGCGGTCGCGCCAACCGCACCGGCCACGCCAAGGCGGGTCAGCGCCAGCCAGGGCGCCGCAGCCAACCCCACCACGGCCAACGCCAGAGGCAACCAACCGCCCGAGGAACGCTCCGCCCAGGCCTCAAGCCCCCACAAACACACGATAAACGCGGTGACAGGTAGCGTGACCAGGTAGCCCGCCCCCACTGCGGACACCGGCAGATGGTTTTCGTGGGACACCATCAACGCGATACTGAGGCCGGACGCCAGCACAGCCAGCGCCGCAAAGATCCCGACATGGCCATAACCCCACGGGAACGCCAGGTCGCGGCGGGCGGCCAGGTGTTCGGCCATCGGCGAGAGGAAATAGAGCCACCACAAGGCAAACAGGAGCACCAGCGCAGAGATGGACACCCCGGCCAGACCGGCGGTCAGCCCCGTCGAATCGAGTTCGACCCGCAAGCCTTGGACCGCCACGGTCACGAGTTCCCCCAACAAGATTAACGTGAACAGCCCGTAGCGTTCCGCAATGTGATGAGGGTGCCAGGCAGTGCGTTCATGCCGCTCAGCCCACGCGGGAACCGCCAGCTCACACAGGGCAAGGGCAGCAAACGTCGCCGCCGTCCAGGCCATGGTGCGCGGCGCCGCCAACCGCGCCAGCCACAGCGTTTGGACCACCGCAATCCCCACCGCATAACGCAGCGCCGTCCCCCGCCGGGCCGTATCACCGCGCGCCGCCCGCAGCCATTGCACGATGGCGGACACCCGCATCAGCACATACCCCAGCGTCCCAGCGGTCCAATCGAGTTGATCAAAAGCCTGGCCCACGCCCGCCGCCAACACCAGTACGCCCGCCATCTGTAGCATCACCGCGAGCCGGTACGGGCCATCGTCCACGTCGTAGGACGAGGCGAACCAAGTGAAGTTCATCCACGCCCACCAGATCGCGAAGAACACCATCGCGAAGGAAGCCAATGAGCGCCCCAGGTGGCCGTCGGCCACGCCATCGGCCAACTTGTCGACGGCGGCGCCAACAGCGACCACGAACACCAGATCGAACAGCAACTCCAGCGGGGTAGACGCGCGCCCAGCTTCATGGATCGGCCGGGGCACCATGGGGGCGCGCCAAGTAAACGGCGCCCTGAGCATCTTGCCGACGGACACGCTTACTACTTTGTCACACCGGACGGCGCCGGGCGGCATCGGGCAGCGGCATCCCACCACACCGGGGGCCTCCGCCCGGCTGTGCGGATATCTTCGGGTGGTCTGTGTCAAATTGGTCAGCGCGTTTCTACCTATCCCGCGGCGCTGTTTTCGGTAGCGATACGGCGGCGGACAGTAACATATGGACCGGACGGCCAGCCCCAACGGCTGGCTCTAACCCCGGGAATACAAATGCAGTCAATGGCCAACTTAGCGCGTCGATGCGTTCTGGCATTAGTCACACTGTTTGTGATGCCCGGCCTGGCCCTAGTGCTGGCGGCGCCCTCCAGCGCGGCCACCGACTGCGGTCTCCAAGAACTAGTTGACCTGGGCGGTTTGGTCGCTGTGCCGGCGGGCTGCGTCCAAGAACAAGACGTGGTGGTGAGCCGGGACACCACTTTGGGCGGCGGCCCCTTCGCGGCCCGCGGCCGGATCACGGTCCAATCCGGTGCCCGGCTCGCCCTGGCGGACTCCCTGGTGGCCAGCGGGAATGTGTTTGTCCAAGAAGGGGCTGCGTTCGAGGCGGTCGGCGCCGACATTCAATGGGATGGTCAGCTCTGGGTCTATTACGGCGCCTCGGCCAGGCTCGAAGGGACCGGCGGGGCCGGGGTGGGGCTCGACCGGATGATCAACGACGGCGTGACCAGCCTCGCGGGCTTGGTGCGGGTGGGCCGCGCGGATGAGGGCTTGGCCACCGGTCTGGGCGGGTTGAACTGGCTGCGGCTGGGCTCGCTCACGCCTGGCTCGCGTTTGTTCTTCCAACAGCCCCGGGCCGCTCAAGCCGTGGCGCAGTTGGTTGGCCAAGACTTGGCGGTGCCTCTCGCGGAGGCGGTGTTCTGCGATGGGGGTGGCTGCACGCCCAGCCTTGCCACTGGGACCGACGGGTCAACGTGGCTGGTGTTGACGCCGACGGGCCTGGCCCCGCCGTCAACGCCCACACCGACGCCCACGGAGCCCACCGCCAGCCCCACGCCGGAGCCGACGCCGACCGCTAGTCCGCCGACGGCATCGGCCATCCAAGAGGCGGTCGCAACGGCCCGGGACGGCGCCACCCTTGAGGTCCCGGCGGGCACCACGCTCACCGAGACGCTGGTGATTGCCGACGCCGACGGGAGCGCCAAGGAGATCACGTTGACCGGCGGCCCGGTGGCGCGGGGGCACGGCGGCGAGCTGATCGAGGTGCCGCCCGGTTCACGCCTGAGCCTCGAAGACATTGCCGTCGACGGGAGCGCCACCGCAGCGAGCGACGTGGCGCCCGATGCCGCCGCCGTAGTGGTGCAACCGGGTGGCGCCTTGGTGCTCGGCGATGGGGCGCAGATCCGCAACAACCCGTCTTATGGTGTGGTCAACCAGGGCGAGGTCCGCATCCTCAGTGCTAACGCGGCCATCACGGGCTGCACGCTTGATGCCGACCGGCTAGCGCGCTCTAGCCCCGTGGGCGGGGCCGGCCTGTGGAACCGTGCCGGGGGCAGCGTCTATATGGCGGCTGGGGCCATCTCCTACAACACGGTCAAGTCCTCCGCGCGCGGCATGGCCTACGGCGGAGGCGTGCTCAACGCCGGCACCATGTGGGTTTACGGGGGACGGATTATCGGCAACTCCGTGGCCGGTGACGGGGGCGGTTTCGCTGTGGTGCGGGAACCCGGTGCAGACCAAGGGGGTCGCCTTGACCTGGGAACTTACACCGGGCAAGTCACCGTTTCTGGCGTGCCCGAACTGACGGGGAACTCGGCCGTGCGGGGTGGCGCGGTGGTGGTGGCTGACCGGAGCGAGTGGGGTGGAACCAACCCTAAGTGGCCCACCTCCAGCCAGCCACCGGCTGATGTACCGGCCGTCACAGTGGATCAGGCCGTGATCAAGGGCAACGCCGCTGAGGAGGCCGGTGCGGGCCTAGCCGCTTATGGTGGCGCCGCCGTCGAGTTCAGGGGACCTGCCTTGATTGGGGCCGGCCTGTCCGGGTCAGGACCGTTCGGCATAGCGATCGCGGACGCCTACTTCAGGGTCACGGGCGATCCCGTCACCGAACAGGGCGGCGGAATAGGCCTGTTGGTCCAGGGCTGGCCAATTTTCCTAGGCGATGGGTTCACCGGCTCCGGCCGGTTGCTGGTCGAATCCGTCGATGGGTTGGAGGCCGGGACTTCTAGTCAGGTGGTGGTGTGGGGCTCTTCCCTGATCCAGGCGCCGCAAAGCGCGCTGGACGCCGTCAGTTTTGACATTCCGGGGTTGTCCGTTGTTTTGGAGTTGGGCCCGGACGGGGAGATCGTGACGCGCGCCGCTGCCGCGGGCGGCCAAGACCCGCCGGAGCCGTCCGCCACGCCGACGCCACCCGGCAGCCCGCCTTCTCCCTCAAGCTCCGCGACGCCGGTCCCACCGTCGCCCACCCTTTCGGCTACGCCGACGCGCACACCAACACCGACGCAGACACCCACGCCAACGTCGAGCCGGTCTGCCACGGCGTTGCCGCCCAACGGGACCCGGCCAACCAGCCGGACCAGTTCGGCGCCTGCGAGCACTGAGCCGAGCGATACCACCCAAACCACGGCGCGGCCCACTCCGTCTGCGGGCGGGACGGGTACGGGCTTGGCCACGCCGAGTGCTGCGGGGTCCGGTGCGGCCGTGGGCGGTTCGGGTGAACCGTCTGACGCGGGCGGATCGGATGTGGTAGCCATACCGGAGCCGCCTGTCGGCGCCTCAATGCGGACCCTGGGGTTCGCCTTGATGGCGGTGGGCGTGTTTGGGCTGGCCGTGCTCGGCGTCTACGTGATGCGTCGCAGTGGCTTTTTCGCCACGTAGCTGGCGGCACCCCACAAACTCTGGCCGCTCCGCTCCGAGATTTTGCGGGGACCCCGAGACCCACCCCACAAACTCTGGCCGCTTCGCTCCAAGATTTTGCGGGGACCCCGAGGAGGCGAACCTCGGCTCACGTGCCAAGGTTGCGGCTACCCAAGGGGGCTGGCGCGGCGCTGATGCGCCCCGGAGGAATCCGGGCAAAAGGAAAGTCCTCCTGGCGCTGCGCCGGTGCCCGACGAAGTGAAGCACCGATGCAGTACCAAGAGGACTGTGCCCCTAAAAACTACCAGGCGAATGTGAGCCACGTCACACATTTCGCTAGAAGCGATCACGCAATTGCGTAGAAATCTGGATGTGGGCTGGTCCGGGCGCCGCGAACGGACCGGCCGGCGGTGCCGGCCCGGGGGCAAGGCTCTTGGCAGAGTCCGCTGGTTGGGGTTGCGGGGTGTTGCCGCGCCGGCTGTGTGGCGGCTCCGGTGGTCGCACCGGATTCGGCGATTCACGACTCGTGTTCAGCGGGGACCAGGGCGGACCAGGACAAGACCCGGAATGAAATCTGCCCCTGGGCGCTGACCAGGAGGTAAATTGAAACACTCGACGCGGCTGGGGCCGCGCTGGGCTCGCCGAGCGTGCCAATTCGTCGGCTTGGGGCCGCGAGTGTTTCAATTTATCTCCTGGATTTCGTCGAGTGTTTCAATTTATCTCCCGCCCTCAGCATCACCGCAGGTCAGAGCACTGGGCTTGGTTGGGCAGGAGATAAATTGAAACACTCGCCACCGGAAAGGAGATAAATTGAAA
>JAITJY010000337.1 GCA_031278675.1 Bifidobacteriaceae bacterium | reverse complement strand
AGATCACGTTGGTGGCGCAGTGGGCCGCCAAGACGGTCGAGGTCACCTTCGACGCGGCGGGCGGCGCCCCGGCGCCGGCGGCGGCCAGCGCCGCCTATGGGGCGACCCTGACGGCGCCGACGGCCCCAACCAAGTACGGACATAGCTTCACAGGCTGGCAGCCTGTAGGGCTTCCGGGCCTTTGGGTCTTCGGGGCCGGTGGCACTGAGTTGACGGCCGCGAACGGCGTCATCGGGGCCGAGGGCGACAACCCGGCGATCCAGCTGGTGGCGACCTGGGACGGCGTGGAGCGCAGGTTGTCTTACGATGTCAACGCCTCGTCCGCCTACCCGGCGAATCCGGGGACGTACCTAGATGACGCCGTGCTGGTGGACGCGGCGATGGAAACTTTGGCACCCAACTCCGGCTTCGCCAGCCCGCCGACGCGGGCTGGGCACACCTTCGCGGGATGGTTCACGCAGGCCGTGGGAGGGACAAAGTTCGCGGCGGACACCCGCATGCCGGACCAGGACGTGACCCTGTTCGCACGTTGGAGCGCCCAGCGTTACTCGATCGACTACGAGTTGGGCGGCGGCGAGGCCAGCGGCAACCCCGGCGCCTACGAGCCAACCGAGACCGGGTTCGCCCTGGCGGTGCCGACCCGGATCGGGCACACCTTCACCGGGTGGACCGCTGTATCGGATCAAACCGGTCAGATCAGGCTGGAGGGGTCCGCCACGGTGAAAGACACTGTGGCGGCGGGGACCTACGGCAACCTGTCGCTGGTGGCGGCCTGGAGCGTCAACTCTTACCAGGTGGTGTTCGATCCGGCCGCCGGCGCCCCGAGGCCCCCTGCCCAGACGGTCGCTTACGGCGGCAAGGCGGCGGAGCCTGCCGGAACCGAGGCGCCGGTGCGGGACGGATACGTGCTGACAGGTTGGCGGGACGCGGACACCGGCCAGCCCTGGGACTTCGCGGCGGACACCATGCCCGCCCACGACCTCGAGTTGACCGCGCTATGGGAGTTGCAGGCCGCGCCGACAGCGGTTGGCGCCGAGACGGTGATACCGGTGGGCGGCACCGCTCAGTTGCAGGCCACCGTGACGGTCGCGCCCGGCGGGTCGATCAAGTCGGCCGATGCCGTTTGGCCCGACCCGAAGCCCACCTGGGCCTCGGCGGTGGGCGGCTTGGACACGGCCGGCAACGCGGTCTTCACCGCGCAGGCCGACCTCCCAGCCGGGTCCTACCCGTTCGCCGTTCGTTACACCGACAACTCGGGGCAGACCGCCACAGCCGACTTCGTGGTCGATATCCAAGGCCTGCCCACAGCCGTGGGCGGCAGCCAGGTTATCGCCGTTGACGGCGAAGCGGTGTTCAACGCCCGCGCGACCGCGTGGGGCGCGACCGGGGGGACCATCGCACGCGGCGACGTGGTGGACACCGAGGCCGAGTTGGCCGCGCGCGTCAGTGTGACCGCTTTGGACGATGGCGGCCAGGTGGCGTTCGACGCCACCGGGCTGCCGGCCGGTGATTACGAGTTCCAGGTCCGCTTCGCGGACAATCTGGGCCAGGTCGTCACGGCCGCCTACCGGGCGACAGTTCAGGCGGCGCCGGTCGTGACAGGCGGCCCAGGAGCCTCCGGTCCGGTCAAGGTGGGCGCGGGCAGCGTGGTGACGTGGGAACTCGAGATCACGACCAGCGGCACAGTGACGGCCGCCGAGGTGGCCGAGGTGCCTGAGGGCGCCGAGGTCAGCGCCGCCTTGGATGGCGTGGTTCGGTTCGAGGCCGGCGAGCTGCCTGAGGGCACGTACGAGTTCACGGTTCGATACACCGACGACTTGGGGCAGTCCACCACCGTTGAACTGGCGGTCTTCGTCCAAGATCCGCCGAAGGTGGCCGACGTGGCCGCGGCGGTGGCGCTCGGCGGACACGCGGTGTTCGAGGAGACCGTCACAACCAGCGGCGTCATCACCGGCCGTGAGATCGTGGAGCACCCGAAGGCGGGCCGGGCCGAGCTCGGATCGGTCCACTACTGGGCCGATGAGAAGCAACACGGCGAGCACAGCTTCGTCGTCGAATACACCGACGATCTGGGACAGACGGCGACCGCCCGGTACACCGCTCACGTCCAGCCGTCGGCCGACACCACGCCCCCGCCGTCGTCGCCGCCGGGCGGCGAGGGCGTGGACACGCTGCCCCTCACCGGGACCTCGCCGCCGTTCTGGGCGGCCGTGGCCGCATTGACCGCAGGCTTGACGATCCTGTTGACCGTTCGACGGCGCCGCTTGGCGGTCGACACGCCGGATGGGGCTAGCTCGGTGACCACCACCTCCGTGTGACCGAGGCGAGGCGGCCGGGGAAGGATATGGGGCCCTTCCCCGGCCGTTGGTGTTGCCAACGCTATAGCAGGCGTCGCCTGGCGACGCGGGGTCAACGCGCCACGCCTAGATCCAACCGGGACCCCGGTGCCGCGACTGGCTGCACTGGTGCCGCACACCGACCCGAAAACGACCGGTGCGCCGCACCAGCGCACTCCCCCAGTCAGTCCCAAACCCACGCCCGGCCAAGTCCTGTGGGGCGGTGTGGGCGTGGTCTTGGGGTTGAGGGCGCGATGTTGTTCCACCTGCTGGATTGAGGGAGGGATGTTGTTCCAATCTGAGTCGTCTCTCCACGGGTTTGTTGGGGTTTGGCGGCTGGAAGTGGAACAACTTCCCGCCCTGAATCTCCCAGTTGGAACAGAATCGCGCCCTCAATTGGCCCGGGAGCCCTGCCCTCGCGCCGCGAAGCGGAACTGTTTGGGGGCGAGAGCGAGGGCGAGTCAATGGGCGTTGACGTGTCGGCGAAATTTGGTAAGCTCATTCTAGAGGCACAGTACTAGAACAGTACTGCCAGAGTGATCCTGCCAAGAGAGGTTGAGCGATGCCCCATTCTCAGACCGTCATTTGCGCTGAAGAAGCAACGACCGCTCTGGTAGAGGCGTACCGCCGGGGGCAAGACGAGGCTCTGTCCAGCTTGTACGAGGCCTACTACCCGACGGCGCTGCGGGTCGCACGGCGATATGCCAGCTGCCAGCAAGACGCCGAAGACCTGGCACAGGACGCTTTCATCTGTGTGGCGGGCGCGCTGCGGCGGGGCCAGACCGAAGTGCGGTGCTTTTCCGCCTATTTGGCCACTGCGGTTCGCCGCCTCGCGGGGCGGCGCGCGCAGCGCAAGGTTCGGGAGCTCCCAGTGGAGGACCCGTCAGAGTTCGCCCGGCCCCGCGCTGAGCAGCTACCCCATGACGGCGACCTCGAGGTGGCGTTCAACTCGCTTTCGGCCCGGCACCGGGCGGCGACCTGGCTGCGGGTGGTGGAGGGGATGCCGCTTCGGGAGGTCGGCGAAAGCCTCGGGGTGAACGCCGCCGCTGCCGGAATGGTGGTCCGTCGAGGTCTGACGCAGTTGCGCGCCGCCTACCAGGGGCAGACAGCGAGAATGGTCTAGAACACCCCGGCGGTCAGCGCTCGTGGCCGGTGGGCGTCCACGCGGGTCGCGGCCGGCTTTTCCCAGCGTTGGCGGCCGGACCGGTGCGGACGGAGCCCGCTTTGCCTTGCGGCGGGCTCGACTGGTCTTGGGCCGCGCCG
>JAITJY010000215.1 GCA_031278675.1 Bifidobacteriaceae bacterium | reverse complement strand
CTTCGGTGGCGCAGAGTCGCTGCGGCCGCTGCCGCTGGTGATGGTGCCATCATCGCCGGGGTAGGTGCCCCAGCCCCAAACACAGCCGGATTTGTCCAGTGCGTTCATGTTGTAGATCTGGCCACCCATCTCCACAATCCCGTTTTCCGGCAGGCCAATGACCGGTGTGGGCGGGTAGTTGGAGGCCTGAAGTCCGGAGTTACCGCGTTTCCCGGCGATGCCTTCCCACACGTAGCCCCACACGTAGGCGGTGTTGTGGGCAACATCCATGCCGGTGTCAACCGATCGCCGGTCCACGCGCGATTCCCATTCGACTAGGCCGCTTTGGCTGAGCACCTCCGGGACCAGGGCCGGTTCAATGACCAGGGCGACTGCTTCGGGACCCGAGGCAGTCGCCTCGCGCACCCCGGTTGCGTCCACCGCCGTTCCAACGAAGGCAACCACTATCGCGACCGCCGCTAGTCCGCGCGCCCGCCGCGTGTTCCCGAGCCGACGGGCGGCTCCTAGCCCGTGGCGCAGGTTCGCCATCCAGGCGTCTTTCTTGTTCTTCTTGTTGCGGGGTTCGGACAGTGCGCCGACTGGCTCAGCCGGATTCATTTTCGTCTCCTCCTGTGTCCGCTTTGGTAGGAACTTGGTCTGCTGGCACTAGGGCATAGGTATAGCCCTTAATGGAAAAGTCGAAGACGCCGGATTCTGTGTCTGTGGGAACCATGTCGGGGGTGCGGGCGTCAACTTCGGTTACCAGGGACATACGGGTCCCCTCTCGCTGGAGGAGTTCCAAGAAGTCTTGCGCCTGCGGCCAGGTTCCTTGGACTTGGACTGTGAACTGGTATTGGTAGAAGTTCGATGGCGGCTGGGCCACCACAGGCGGTGCGTAGTCACCCGGTCCGGTCGGCAGGGCTTGAGCGATCATCATCTGCTCCGGATCCTGCAATTGCACCCGCACAATAGTCGCTTGCGATTGTTCGATCAGGGAGGAGAGCATCAGGGTGAACCGAGCGAGTTCGATACTCGTCGGGAATTGGGCCTGGGCCTGGGCCAACGCCTCGATCTTGGCCGGCAGTTGCTCTTGCTGGGCGGCTAGATCCTTGAGCTCCCGCCTGGCAGCCTCATTCTCTGCTTCCACCGCCTCTGCCCTTGAGTCGGCCGCTTGCTTTTCCTCAATCAGGGGCGCATAGGCGAGCAGGTAGGCCCCCACCCCCAGGGCCACCATCACCAGCGCAACCAGCGCCGCCATGGCGCTCTTCTTGCCGCCCATTATTCGTCGCCGCCTTCCACCCCGAAAGTGCCCGCAACAATCTCCGCCTTGGTCTTATCCCGCCACTCCGTGAATTCGGGCGGTAAGACCTCGCCGGTCAAACCCAACAGATTGACCTCTGCCGAACATGTCACGTCGTAGTACAGGCCGGGATTCTCTTTTTCGGGACTCTCAATCACAGAGTAGGTCGCCATTTCCAGCCCAGGAGTGCCATCGAGTGTCGTGATCCATTCGGCTACCTCATCCAAGGTAGTCACCCGGATTCCCACCATGATTCGGCCCACGGCCGGCCGAGCCAGAACGTTCGTTGACGCTTGCAACTCCATGCCGGCGGACATCCCCGACCCAGTGATCACAGCGACCCGGGAACCCGCCGGCCGTGAGTCCACCATCGCCTGGATAAGATCGGCCCACTCCAGTTCATAGCCAATTGCGGCGACGCGCGCATTGTCGGTGTCTTGTAGCTGTTGGTTGACCTCGAGCAACTCGGCATATTGCTTCTTGGCGTTGGCCAACTGCTCAGCTTCTGCCTCCGCCGCCGCGACGCGCTCCTCGGCGCCGCCCTTCCACACCATAAGCCCCACGTAACCGCCGCCCATCGCGAGCACAGCAACAGCCAGGAAGACCAGCGCCTTGAGCTGCATGGCCCGGGTCGCCCGGCTCTGCTCCACGGATGCGGGGGTCAGATCTACTGCGGGGATTATGGAGCGCCCCGCCAAGGGGCTGATCCCCAAAGCCCGCCCCGGACCGTCGGATGTCTTGCTCATGCTGCTCCTCCTAGTGCCAAACCAACCGCAATCGGTAAGGACATGCGCTGTTCTGCGCTCATTGAACTGGCCGCCCGGTCTACTTCAAAGGTTGAATCTACTGCCGAAAAAGAGGCCGGCAAGCGCAGTGCGGTGGAGATGTACTGGCCCAGGCCGTTCAGCATGCCGCTGCGCCCTGATACCACCACATGCTGCACCGGCGCCGCAGCGCTTTGCGCGTAGTAAGAGAACGTCCGCGCAATCTGCTCAACTATGGCCTGACTCTTTTCGGCTATCACGTCGAAGGCCGCTTTGGCCTGCGGGTTAGCCTCTCCGGGATTCATCAACCCAATCTCGATTTTGGCCCGCTCGGCGTAGGATTCTGCCACGCCCAAGGTGCGAGCCAACTGGTCGGTTATCACCTTGCCCCCGGTAGGCAAAATGCGCATCATTTCCGGCTGCCCGTCATGCGCCACCGCAACAATGGTCATGACGGCACCGACATCAATCAAACCCACCGTACCCCGTTCCATCTGGCCCCGCGCCAACGCTCGGACCAGCGCGAAAGCTGACAGGTCTGCCCGGACAGTCCGCAGACCCGCGCTCTGGACGGCGTCAATGTTGCGTTGGACCGAATCAGTCGGGACCGCCACCAGCAAGCCGCTAACCTGGCCACCGGATTCCGCCAAAGGATAGAAATCCAACTGCGATTCATCGACCGGGACCATGATCAAGTCCTCCACCTGGTAGGGGAGAGACCTGCGAAGGACATCCAACGGCGCGGACGGAAAAGTCGCTTCGCGCACAATGACGCGTTGGCCGCCAACCCCCAAGATCACGTCCTTCGAGGCGAAATGGTGCCGCCGCCACAGGTCATTCAGGCTCCGCGTGACTTCATTGGCGCGCACCACCTCTCCGTCACGCACCACATCAGGCGCTAAGTCAACCTCAGCGTAGCGTTGGATCTTGGCCGAACGCACCGGGTCCCTGGTCTCCAGGGACATTTCAACAGCCCGGAGTTGGGTGTCGCCGATGTCTAAACCAACCACCTGCCTTCTAGCCACCGCGCTTCCTTTCTGTCAAGTTGCCTGACGTTTGCCTTTAGAATCCCATCACGCCCTGATAAACATCCCACACCGGCTTGCCAAAAGCCAGCCCAAGCGCCGCTCCGGCGCACATCCACGGCCCAAATGGAATTGTGGTGCGCCGTCCGCCGCGATTCCGCACCATTACGCCGATCCCCCACGTGGCCCCCAAGAAGAAGGCTCCCAACGCCCCGACAGCAAAAACTCCCCAGCTTTGATAGGCCAAGATCAGGCCCACCAGACCCGCCAGTTTCGCATCGCCTAGGCCCATGCCGCGCGGGACCGCCACCGCCACCAGCCAATATGCCCCGAGTAGGCTCAGCCCGCCGATGGCGGCGCGCAACAGCGCGTCCCAGTCGCCACTGGCCCAGCTCGCTACGGTGAGTAGGCCCGCCAGCACCGGATAGGAGGGGTACACAATGGCGTCCGGCAGGCGCCGGGTCCGCGCGTCTATCGCCGTCAACGCCACGCCGATCCCCGCCGCATAGAGGTAGGCGGGAACCAGTGCCAGGGGCCTGATGAAGAGCGCTACCAGCACAAAGAGCGCACAGGTGGTCAACTCAACCACGGGATAAAGGGGGGAGATGCGCTCACCGCAGGCGCGGCATCGGCCACGCAAGACCAACCAGCCGACCACCGGAATGTTGTCCCGTGCTTTGATGCCCACGCCGCAGTTGGGGCACGCCGACCGCTGCCACAAGCCCTTCTTGGCCGGCACGCGGTCAATCACCACGGTCAGGAACGAGCCGGTGACAAGGCCCACCAGGCCAGCCCCTATCCCGAGGGCTAATAGATCCATGGTCTCAGGTCTCACGACTTGACTGCCTCGTTCGGCTCGGCCTTCTCCACCCAGGGGACCAGCCAGTCGCCAGAGCCCAGGGCCGGGAAAAGCAGCGGACGTGCCCGGGTCAGCGTTTCGTTGTAGCTCCAGTCCTTCTTGTAGCCGCTGACCAGCGCACCGATTTCGTCTTCCATTGCAACCACGCCGCGGAACTTCTGGGCAATTGATCCGTGGACCTTGAGCAGCCCGAGGGCGCCACCGGTCCGCCAATTCTGCAGCCGGAAGCTCCAACTCGAAGCGTGGATGGCGGCCTCAATCTCGAAGACCGTTGTATCCCCGTTGTAGTCCGTGGGCCAACCGGCCTCTGGGGCCGTCCCCTTGCTCACTGGGGTTTCGGTGTCCCATTCCCAGTTAGTCGCGTGGCAGTTGTCCAGATCGTCACACTCCACGTCACGCGCGGTGGTGCCGTAGAGATCAACCACGGGGTTATAGAGCTCGACGGCGCCGCCGGCCAGCAGCCCCAAGAGGGTCGTGTCGTCTTTGGTGGTCAACAAGTCGCCGGTGATGATGATGGAGCCCTCCGCCGCGATGGTCAGCGTCCGGGAGGCGGAGCCTTCTACCCAGACATTGCCGACTTCGGCGTACTTGTCGGACTCGACCATGGCCCGTTCGGTCTTGAAGGTTGCGCCCTGGGTGGCGACCAAGTCCGTGGTGTAATTGCCGAGAGGCAATTCGCGCCCGTCCGGCCCGCCAATCTCGCCGGCTTGGAGTAGCCGGTGGTTAGCAGCCGAGGCCGACACGTAGACCAACGCCTCTGACGCATCATCCGGCAAGGTGACCCGGGCCCCGTCCGCTGACTTCAGATCGGTGGGTGTGCCGCACCGGTCAGGCGAGGTGGTGGTCCCTTTGGACCACACCACCATCTCGTCGCCTTCCAGGATGATGCGGGTTGGCCCGGCGTAGCGGCAGCCCAGGGTACCGTCCGCCGTTGCGGCCTCGGCTGAACCGGTGCCACCGAACGGCTTCTTCGCTACGGAAATGGGATGGGTGGCCAGCCAGGTGGCCGACCCATTGACGCAGGTGCCTTCGGCGGAGCACTTCGGATCAGCCGTGGTCCACGAACCTCCGCCGAAGACGGCACCGTCAGAGCGCACAGTGTCATTGGAATGGAACCAGCCGTCCAGGGAGTCGCGCCCGTCACCCCAGCCGTTGAATTCCGGCTCGTAACAGTCACGCACCAACCCGTCGAAGGCGTACCGCCGGTCGCCAACCTCCGCCTCCCAGGCGTACTTCAGGTCGGTGTTCTCGCTGCCAGATCCAGGATAGCCACCACAAGCGTCTGATGTTCGCTTGGGGTCCTGGTAGGAGTGGTTCGGCGGATAGGTGGTCGGATCGGTCGGATCAGCCAGTTCATAGTCGGAGAAGTACATGTACATGGGCGTGGATTCTGGCGCCAGGCGGGCGCGCAGCGAGCGCACCACGGTGCCTGATTTCCCGGTCGAAACCGCATCAACGGTGCTGGTTATCGGGTCGTAATCCGTCACCACATAGTGGTAATACTGCCGCCCCGCCACACCGCCGAGCGGTTTCCAAGCCACGCCGGTCCCGTTGGTCCAACCGCAGACATCTTTGAAGTAGTCGCCCTCGATGTCTGCCGGGCCACCGGTGGCGCCGCTGTGGCAGTAACCTACCGCGTCTACGTGGTCAGCGGCCACCGTGTCCAAATAGTTTGAGTCTGCCCGCAACTGAGCCAGCAGGTCATTCATCCCCGATTGGGCAGCCGCCAGCGCCAGGTCCGAATCCTGCTCATAGCGCGAGAACTTGGTGGAACTAGAAAGGAACGCCGCCGATCCGAGGACCACCGTGACCAGGATCACACAGGACGCCAACACCGCGACCATAGTCATTCCAGCGTCGGCCCGCTTTCCCGCCGCGCGTCTGCGGCGTGCCATGAAGCTGCGCATCACCACCGCCTCCATTCATTGACTGTGTAGCGCTTGTAAACCGTCGATTCAGTGGTGGTCCCCGATTCCGGACCGCTCACCGTGACCGTGAATTCGACCGCCGAAATCCTGGCCCGTTGGGCGGGGTCTATCACCTCCGGTACTCCCTGTCCAACTCCCGTGGCGCCTTCGAGGAAGTAGGTGAACAGGGTCTGCGGGGCGACGTCCCGGGCCATGACCTTGTCCTCGAACAGCCCGGCACCGCAGCTTGCCATGGTGGGACAGAATTGGGGAACGCCATAGGCATCATCGAATGGGTGCTGCACGCAGCGCCGCAGCACCCCGGGGTCCGCTGCGCCGTCACAGGTGACGCCCAAGGCGACGGTGACGCGGCTGAGCGCCCTTTGATTGGCCGATGTCCCGCCACCCAAGTCTGAGGTAAACACCATCTTTTGCGCGGTGGCCTCCTCAAAGACCGGCTCCGAGCCGGCCGAACCAGACAGCGGCTCCGATTCCGCGTACGCCAGCGCGTCGCCGAGCCACAGCCCCACCTGGCGTACCTCTTCCACCCGGGCCTGGCGCACCAAGTTGCGCGCGTCATTGCGCGCGAATGACCCGACCACCGCGAAAACCATCGCCAGCACAATGGAGCTGATCCCAATCGCTACGATCAGCTCCGTCAAACTCATCCCCGCCTCGGCCACCTGAGGCGGCCGCCGGGTCCGGTTGGGACGAAGGCTGATGCGGTTTGCCCGGCGGAGACGGCTGACGCGCCTGGCGGGGCCTGCCAAGACGGTCATTTCACCTCCACCTCCTTGTATTCGTGGGCACCGGGTAGCAGTGTGACCATCTTTGTGTCCGCGCCGTAGACAATGATCGCGTAGGTTCCGGGGTAGACGTGCTCGAACTTCACCGTGTCGCCCCCTTCCAGGGGCAGGTGTCTGGCATCGCCCGCTTCGCCGGCCGCCGGCTCCAAGTCCACTTGTTGGACCAGCTCATTTATCTTGAGCACTTTGACGGTGAGCGATGCCGCCGGGTCGTAATCCTGCAACGGCGCCTGTTGCCAGTCGCCTTCGGTCAGGGGGCCGACCTGCAACACGGGGGTAGGGTTGCCCGCCGTTGTGGTGTAGCCGCCGCCTGGAGTCCCGACGGTGACCTCGTAGAGCACCGAAGCGCTCCCGGGGTAGACGCTGAAGACCGCGCAGCCTTTGGAATCTGTCACCTGGGTTTGGCCGGTGCCCGCGCCGACTACTTGAACCTGGACCCCGGCGCGGTCAGTTGTGCCGCTGACCGTGATCTTCCCTTCGACTTTGACCGCGATCACGGCCTGGCCGGGAGCCATGCCCGTGCCGGAGTTACGGTGCGGCGCGAAGAGCTTGCGAGCCACATGGGGCTGCGTCACTTCCTTCTGGCTGGCCCAAGTCACCGTCACGGTCACCAACGTGCCTTGGCGCATCTGCGTCACCGGGCTGCCCGTCGCCTCGCAGGCGGCTCCCTTGTTGACCAGCGGGTAAGCGTCCGCCCGCCGTTCTACACGGTACTCCTCGCCGTCCAGCAGGTACGGGAAGTCCGGGTTCTCCCCCTGCATCGAAGCTTCGACGGTGCCGTTCACCACCACCTGGTTGAGGATGTCGTCTGCCCCGGTGGCCGACGCCGCAATCAACTCCCCCACTAGGTCGAGTTCACGTACCGCCAAACCGCTGGCCGTCACCCGGGCGCGGTTGTCGGTGCTGGTGGCGGTGCTGGAGGTGACCGCCACCATGGCAGCGGAACTGAACACCGTCAACAGCACCACCGACACAATCACTTCAACCAGTGTCGAACCGGCGTCATGCTTGAATCGGCTGCTAGGCCGCCTCGGTTGGCTCATCCGCGAGAGCATCATAAGACCGCTCCTTCAAGGTTCTTATTACTTGTCCCAGGCCCTAAGTAGACTCTAATGCACCGGCGCCCGAACCGGGCTTCGGGGCAGTACTTATACTCGGCTCCCCGGCACATCCGTAGGCGGAGCCCCCGCGCCTTTGATATGCCGCACCTTTTGCTGGCTCCCACATATGCTCCGCGCCCTTGCCAATGTGACCGATCCGGCACGAAGTGAAATTGGGGCCCGAGTTGCCTGCGAGCATCCAAGTGAAATTGGATTCCCCCGCATCCGCGCCGACATCAAACCGGTCCTATGCAACACCCGTGGGCCCCCCGCCATAACGGGTGGCCCACGGGTGTTTTTACGCGATTACCGCTAAACCGAACCCTAGCCTGAGTCAAGACCGCGCCAGATACCTGTTTATAGATCTCAGCGCTACTTGACCCGGCCCTGGATCAATAGTTATCAGGTGCAGGCCTCGGCAGAGCTTCCGCCGTTCATGCCACCACCGGGGCTCATCGAGTAGGCCGCTTCCTTACCTGCCGGGTTCTCTACGCGGATGCACCACGTTGAATCATTACCACCGCTGCCGACGCCGGCAGTACCGGTGTAACTGAACTTAACGTTTGTGACGTTCTTGCTCGCAGGCATCGTTGAATATACAACTGTCGGGCTGGCGGTAGTGTCCGTGATGGTGTACTTGTGGGTACTAGTGCTGAGCGTGACGGTCAGGGTCGCGCTGGCGGGGGCATCCGCGTAGAACGTCGAGATCTCTGTCGCCAGAATCCGGACATCTGACTGGGCGTGCTTGTCTTCCGCCTTGGCGCGTTGCGACAGGAACAGCGGGATGGCGATAGCCGCCAGAATGCCCATGATGATGACCACGATAAGCAACTCGACTAGCGAGAAGCCCTGGTCCTTGTCTTCCTTGGTTTTCCAAATCCAGTTAGCCATTGTTGTTGCCTTCCATTCGTCTTGTAGGGCGCCTGAGCCGTCCGGGTTCCCGTCCAGCCCATCGAGGAATTGTCCTCTGGAGCGAAGGGGCTGTAGTCAATCTCGAACAGAAGGACTCTTTGGGGGAGGCCTTATGCCGTTTATTGAAACTTGCCGGATTGACCGTTCACAACCGCTTCGCGCGGTGCTGACTTGATATTAGGACGGCCGTTGTCAACCTGCCAAGCGCAGGGCTACAGACTTCGACGGCGGCTCAAGAAAACGGATTGCGAGGCTCTGACCTGCGCAAACGTGGGCGTTAGGGCCGTTGCACCCATCCCGACGGGTTGATTTTTGGGACTTAAGTCCCAAGGAATTTGGGCTTTCGACGCGGTAAACAAATTGTAATGCAGTGCTTATGGCGTAAAAAGCGTGAAACTGCCCAGCGCCGATTTTCGGCGCCGCCCCGCCAGAAAACCCAATCAAGCCGTTTCGAGCGGTATTTTCCCCGCCGCTCCCACACCCACCCGAGCCGAATTACTCACCACCCACCCCAGGATCGGTTGATCCGGCGGGCGCTGCCCGCCGACACGTTCGGGGGGAGTCTTGCTACGGGCACAGACCTTGCTGGAGACCTTTGGTGGCGTGGTAGGAGAACTCCCTGATCTTGC
>JAITJY010000198.1 GCA_031278675.1 Bifidobacteriaceae bacterium | reverse complement strand
CTTGACGTGGTCCGGCAGGTTTCTCACCAGCAACTGCGCCATCGGCCCCCCTTTTCGACGATATCAAGCAACGATATCATCTGTCCTGCGCGATTGGCAGGGGCGAGAAGTTCGCGCCGCAATTCGTCTAGCGCGACGCGCTCGCCCGCATGCGCCGCCCGCTGGAAGCCGCGGGGTTGCGGATAGGGGACGCCGGCATTGCCGGTTGTCCCGGTTCTTGGTGGCGGCCTGCGCGCCCGAGTCCGCCTCCCCGCCCGCAACCGAATCGACAGCACGCGCTGACCGTCACCGGCGCGAACCCCGCTCCCAAGCGCCGATCGCTTGGCGGGGGTCTTGGCTGCGGGGAGGAGATCCGCCAATCGTTCGCGGACGGCATCGTCCACCTCGCGGGCGGCGGGACGAACCGCCATCTGGGCGCGGCCTGCGCTCCTTTACTGTAGGGTTGAGTAAGGAGGCGTTAATGGGTAAGGAGGGATAGCGGTGCCTGTGGCGACACTGACCAGCAAGGGGCAAGTGACCATCCCGGTCGAGATCCGGCAGAGGCTGGGACTGGTGGCCGGGACCAAATTGGATTTCGCGGTGGGGGAGGCTGACGCGTTCGTCGTCACTCCGCGCCGCGCCCGCTTGGAGGACCTGTTCGGGATAGTGCCGAACCGCGGCCGCAGGCTCACCACCAGGCAAATCGACGTCGCCATCGGCGATGCCGCAGCGGCCCGCGACCGGGACCGCAACCTCGACCGCGACCTGGACAGCGACCTGGACAGCGACCTGGACAGCGACCTGGCCGGGGGGGCGGACTTAGGCGGGGACCTGGCCGGGGGCGCGGGGCAGTCGCCTGGGGCGGCATCGTGACCGGGGTCGACACCAATGTCCTGGTTCGCTTCTTGACCAATGACGACCCGGCCGCCTCGCCCAAGGCGAAACGCTGGCTCGAGGCTCGCAGCGAGGCCGAGCCGGCCTTTATCGGCCTGATTGTGCTGGTTGAGGCCTTGTGGGTGCTGCGCAGCGGCTACGGCTACGGCCGGGCCGACAGCCGAGCCCTGGTGCGGCGCCTTCTCGCTCTGGGGCAGGTCCGAATCGAACACTCGGGGCTGGTCGCCCGGGCGCTGGATGCGGCCGAGGCCGGCGACTTCGACCTGCCAGACGCGCTGATTGCCGCCACCCATCAGCAGGCCGGCTGCGGCGGCACCGTCACCCTAGACCGCAAAGCGGCCCGCATCCCAGGCATGGAAATGCTCGCCTGACCAGGGCTTCCGCAATCAGCAAAGGACAGCCGGCGGCCCCCGTGCGCGAGTTCGGGCACAGCTCCAACGCCTCGGCGGCGGCGGCTCAGGACAGCGCCTCTAGGCGCGCAAAGAACTCTGAGGCACGGACCCCCGCCACACGGGCATCAACCCTGAGTCTTGACGGCGCGTTGTGGGATTGAGGCCAACACCTGTAGGCTACAACGGCCGGTGCTAAGCCCCGGATGGCTGGACATGTCCCCGATCCCGTTCACCTTAGGGATCAGCGCGGCTCTCACAGTTGGGCAATGAAAGGACATGACCGTGGGACATGACAAATCAGCACGCTTGAGCAGGAGGAACTTCATCGGGCTAGGCGGCGCGGCGGTGGCCGGCGCGGCCGCCGCAGGCCTGGCGGGATGCTCGCCAGCCAAGAGTTCAGACAGCTCGCCAAGCACCGGCAGCGGGGCCGGCGCCAAAGGCGGCGGATACGCCTGGCAGACCAAACCAGAACCCATCACCGACATAGCGGAAACCAAAGACTTCGACATCGTCATCGTCGGCGCCGGCATGGCGGGATCGGCGGCGGCGGAAGCGGCCTCGCGCAACGGCGCCAAAGTGGCCGTCATCGAGCAGATGGACACTTTCTCGGCCAGGGGAGTCGACAACGGCAGCCTGAACAACTCCTGGCACAAGAGAAACGGGATGAGCTTCCCGGAGGACACCGCCACCCGCCTGCTTTACCAATGGTCGCAGCAGACCGCCAACTACAACCTGATCAAAACCTGGGCCACCCGCTCCGGCAAGGTTTTCGATTACCTGGAGGAGATGACCCCCAAGCACGGCATCACCATGATCCAAGCGGTCTCCCCGACCGCCAAATACGGCTGGGAGGACAACCATGAGCGCTGGCGCGTCTACCCCGACGCCGTCTCTTTCACCGCCGAAGGCGATGTCGGCATGATGGCGGGCGACGGCGTCCACGGCATGAACCTCCACCTGGTCCAGGCCTTTGTTGATGAGGCGACCGCCAGCGGGGCGGAGTTCTTCTGGGAGAACCACGCCGAGCAGTTGGTGGGCGACGCCGCCAGCGGCATCAGCGGCGTCATCGCCAAAGCCGCCGACGGCAGCTACATCCAATACAACGCCTCCAAAGGCGTCATCATGGCGACCGGCGACATCGGCGGCAACCCCGACCTGCTGGAGTTCTTCTGCCCCATCGTCCAGACGGCCGACCTCAACATGTACACCCCGCCGGGCGCCAACAAGGGCGAGGGCCTGATCATGGGCATGTGGGCCGGGGCCGCCCACTCCAAGAGCCCGGCCGCCCCAATGGTTCACCAGTTCACATCAGACACCCTCAACTTCACTTTGACGTCCTTCGTCATGTGCTGGTTGGCGGTCAACCGGAATGGCGAGCGCTACGGCGCGGAGATGCCGCTTGAGCCGTACCTGACCAACGCGCGGTTGAACACGCCCGGCTCGATCGCCTGGTCCATCTTCGACTCCGACTACCCCAAGTACGTCCAGGCGCAGTTCCCGGAGACCTATGAGGCCATTCTGGAGAAGATCCCAGCCCAAATCGAGGAGTACCTGGCCAACGGCATCCTGGTCAAGGCGGACAGTTTGGAGGAGTTGGCCCAGAAGATCGAGGTCCCGCCCGAGGCGCTGAAGAACACCGTCGAGGCTTACAACAAGTGGCTGCCGGCCGGGGAGGACAGCCAGTTCGGCGTCCCGCCGCGTTGGTTGTCGCAGGTCCAGACGGCGCCGTTCTACGCCACCAAGAACGTCGCCAGCATCCTGACAGTTCCGTTTGGGTTGCATGTGAATGACGATTCGCAGGTCTGCACCGAGGCGGACGAGCCGATCAAGGGCTTGTTCGCGATCGGCAACGTCCAAGGCGACTTCTTCGGCATGTCCTACCCCGTGCATTGCCCCGGCGTCAGCCACGGCCGTTGCATCACCTTTGGCCAGTTGGTCGGCGAGGCGCTGGCCAAGGACACGGTCATCACCCAGACCGCTTAGGAGCGTGGTGAATAACCACGCTCCGGCCGTCTTGACGTGGGCAGCGCAACGCGCTGACCTAAGGAAACGCGGAAGGCAAGCGCAGGTTTGGCCTGGGAATCCGGCTCATTCACCGGATTGCTAGGCCCAGCCCAGTTTTTCATGTCCGATGGCGTCCACCCAGCTTCCAGCCTCGCGGTAGTCGCGCGGGGCGGCCGCGAGGTCGCCCAGAGGCATCGCGGCCGGCGGCGGCACAGCGTATTTTGGCTGCTCGACGGC
>JAITJY010000151.1 GCA_031278675.1 Bifidobacteriaceae bacterium | reverse complement strand
CGAGGCAACGGCAACGGCTCCGGCAAGGCCTGGCCCTCGCTCAGGTCGCCACCTGCTCCGGCGCCCGCGCCGTCCGCGCCGATCAACGCTTCCGGCGAGTCATACAGCGGCGCAGGCGCGTCAGCTAGGCCGCGACTGCCCGGATCGGGTTGCCCGATGCCGCCCCACACCGGTTCGTACGTCCCCCCGCTGGGTGCAGATTCGCCCGAGGATTGGGGTCCCGCCTCCCACGGGCGCCTGACCGGCCCGTTGTCAAGCCCAGGTACGGGTAGCTGTCCATAGACGCCCGATGCCGCCCACGGCACCAGACCGCCCGCCCCGCCGTGGGCCGGCGCCAGCGGCGCCACCGCGTCCCCGGCGCCGCGCCGGGGCACCGGGTCGAAACCAGTCCCGGCGCCGGGCGCGCCCACCGCGACCAGCCCCTGAGGTTCATCCAGCGGCGGGACCGGTTCATAATGACCAGTTTCCCCTGGAGAAACATCGGCTCCTACCAGTAGAGCTGGTGGTCTGGCCGGACCTGGTGAAGCGGATGGGTCAAAGTGTGGCCGGTACGGCCCCGAGGGCGGTGGACCCGCCTCTGGCTCATAGGTTGGCACCAATCCGGGCGCTGCCGCCGGGGCGGTCCGGCGCGGCCTTGCCGCGCCTGCCCGCGAACCTGACCCGCTCCGGCCACCCGAATCAGCCCTGGCGCCTGACCCGCCCGGGCCAACTCCAGCGCCCGGTGCGCCCACACCAGCCGCGCCGCCCCGCACGCCTGCGCCGCCCCGCCGGCCTGGACCGCCAGCCGAGCCCGGCGCACCCGGGCCAACCGGCGCTCCCGGCCCGCTTGGACCAGCCCCGGTGCCCGGGCCACCCCGGGCACCTGCACCAGCCGCTGCGCGCGACGCGCCCGGACCGCCTGAATCAACGGCCGCCCCGCGGGCGGCCGGACGCGCCGGCGCAGTCCTCGACGCCGCCCGCAGCGGCGCCTCAATCTCACGGGGCGCACCCGCCCCGCCGTGCGGCGGTCGGCTCCCAGCCGCCTGCCTGTCCCAATCCGGGGCCAGCCACCTGATGCACCCTTTGTCGGGAGCGGAATCCGCCAATGCGGCCACCGGGCCGCCACCCAACCCGGGAAGGAACGCCCCGGGCGACATCAAAGACCACGGCACCAGCACAAACGACCGCTCATGGGCTCTGGGGTGCGGGATTGTCAGTTCGTCCTCGTCAACCAACAACGTGTCATAGGCGATCAGGTCAAGATCCAAAGTCCGCGGCGCCCACCGGCCCGTCCGTTGACGCCCGTGCTTTTCCTCGATCCCCTGCAGCGTGTGCAACAGCGTCCGCGGCGTCAAGGTGGTCTTGACGTGGGCCACGGCGTTGAAAAAGTCCGGTTGGTCCGGACGGCCCACCGGCGCGGTCCGAGCCAACGGCGAAACCGCGACGACTTCAATACCGGGTTCTTCCCGCAAATCATCCAACGCGGAACGCAGCGTGCCTAAGGCCTCGCCCAGATTGGCGCCCAGCCCGATGATCGCGTCCACCGGTTCGCTCGGCACCCAGTCCGCAGTCGCATCGGTCTCGCCGCCGCGCCGGCGCCGCCGCACCAGGGCGCGTGAAGTTCCGTCCGCCGGGGCGCCCGGCTCGCCCGCACCCGCCGCCGGGGCGCCCGCAGACGCACCGCCGCCAGCTACACCGCCAGCTACACCGCCAGCCGCTCCACCGCCGGCAGCCCCAGTTCCCTCCGGCGCAGCCGGTACACCCACACCCGGTACACCCGACTCGCCCGCACCCGGCGCACGCCCGGCAGGCGCCGCCCCTAGGCCCGTCTCATCACCCGCCGCCTTCGCGCCAGCGCCTACGCCAGCACCAGCACCCGCACCAGCACCAGCACCCGCGCCAGCACCAGCACCAGCGCCTACACCAGCACCCACACCCGCACCAGCACCCGCGCGCCTAGAACGCGCCCCGCCCGCCTCGGGCAGGTCGCGGGAAACCAGCGGCACGGGATCTGCCAGCGGGTCACCGGACGTCCCCCTGCGCGATGCCGCCCGCCGCCCCGGCGCTACTGGCACGTCATCGACGATGGGCCGGTCTTGCCGCAAGAGCCGTTCGCGGGCGTCCCGATCAAGCTGGTCAGCGCGGCGCTCGGCCTCCCCGACGGCCTCAAAAATATCCGAATCCAACGTCACAAACGTCGCCGCAGACTCCCGGGCGATCCGCCGCACCCGCACCGACACGTCCTTGAACTCGACATCCAAGGGCGCATCCGGCTTGTGGACGGTGACATCAACCACCTCAACATTGCCGAGCGCAATAACCGCCTCCGCGATACGCGAAGCCACCGTCTCAATCAAGTCGCACGGTTCACCGGCCAAAATCTCCGCCGCGACCTTGGCCACCGCCGAATAATCGACGCTCGCCGCCAAAGAATCCTGCTTGGCGGCCTGGCGCGTATCCAAATGCATAGCGAGGTCCACGACAAACGTCTGGCCGGCCTCCCGCTCAGCGGCCTTCAGGCCGTGACGACCACGCACCCTTATGCTGGTTAGCTCTATGACATCGAGCGAGCCGCCAATCGACCCAAGCACCCAGTCCATTAGGCAATCATCCCTCGTGTTGTACTAAAAATGGAAGTTCTTCAGCCGGACTTGCCGCCCCGCGTGCCAACGCGGCGAGGCGAGCGGCCCTGATTTCCTGCGCCACACGCACCGCAGCGGCGCTGCCAGCCACCGCGTGGACACGCACGCACCACACTCCCACCAGGGACGATGCCGCCGTCACCGCCGCCGTAGCCGCGTCCCGGCCCGCAGGTCCAAGCGCTTGAAGGTGCGGGGAGGGACCTTTGACACTTTCCAGGAATCGTTTCCGTGAGACCCCGATGGCCAGTGGGAAACCGAGTCCGGCAAGACGGTCGAGTTGGGCTAGCAACGGCCAATTGTTGGAAGAGGCCTTGGCGAACCCGAAACCGGGGTCCAATACGATCGCCTCCGGTTTGACGCCCGCCTCAACTACGGCACCCACACGCCGTTCCAGTTCGGCTGCGACCTCTGCGACCACATCCGCATAGTTGTCCAACCGGTCCATATCGGCTGGTTTGCCACGCGAGTGGGTCAGGATGACGGGTTGGCCCAACTCTGCCATCACCGCAGGCATCGCCGGGTCTGCGCTCCCGCCGGACACGTCATTGATGATCGCGGCTCCTGCCGCCACGGCGGCTGAGGCGACCTCCGAACGCATTGTGTCCACCGAAACCACTGTGCCCTGGCTCACCAGTCCCTTGATGACCGGGATGACCCGGGCCATTTCGACCTCTAATGGCACCCGGTCAGCGCCTGGGCGGGTCGATTCACCGCCCACATCGATTAGGTCCGCACCGAGTTCAACCATCCGCGTCGCATGTTCCAATGCGTCGGCATCACTCAGGTAGCGGCCCCCGTCAGAGAACGAGTCCGGTGTGACATTGCAGATCCCCATGACTGCGGTCCGTCCTAGGCCGGCCAGGCCCGGTGGCAGGCCGGCTGGCTCCAACCAGCCGCCGGCGGCGTGCTGGGGGCGTGCTGAACTCGGCAAATGTGATTCTAAGGGGTCCACGGTCAACCTCCATCCTGGGCGAAACGGGTAGTGGCGGGTGCGGGTGGCCTCATGGGCCGCATCGACGCGCCGGTGTGGCGCCCATCGCTGGGCAGTGCGGGGAGAATCGGGGAGCGGTTCATTGCATCAGCGCCATCGCTTCCGCCCGGGTGGCCGCCGTGCGCAGCGCGCCGCGCACCGCAGATGTCACCGTTTTTGACCCGGCCGCTTTGATGCCGCGCATCGACATGCACAGGTGCTCGGCTTTGACTACGACAATGGCGCCGCGCGCCCCCAACGACTCCATCAGCGAATCAGCCAGATCGCTGGTGAGCCGTTCTTGGACCTGAGGACGCTGGGCGTAGCCCTGCACCAGGCGGGCGAGCTTCGACAACCCCGTGATACATCCATCTGCGGACGGAATATACCCTAGATGAGCTACCCCAATGAACGGCAACAGATGATGCTCGCAGATCGAGTAGAACGCGATGTCCTTGACCAGGACCAATTCCTGGTGGCCCAGATCGAACCGGGCTTCTAGTGCGCTCCGCGGGTCGGTGCGCAGCCCAGCGAAGATCTCGGCGGCGGCCCGGGCCACCCGCGCCGGCGTTTCCTTGAGCCCAGCGCGGTCAGGGTCCTCACCGATCCCATACAAAAACTCCCTTATGGCTGCTTCAACGCGGGCGGCGTCGAAGCCCTGGCTGGACGCGCTCATGTCGGCGACTCGCCGTCGCCAGCCGGAGGGGGTCCCGCCTCGGCATCAGGACTGGCCTGGCGCCGCCGGCGCCGCTTTAGCTGAGCGTCCCCCGGCTCCCCGGCGCTGCCCGGGCCGGTCCCCTCGCCGTCGCCAGCCGGAGGGGGTCCCGCCTCGGCGTCAGGACTGGCCTGGCGCCGCCGGCGCCGCTTTAGCTGAGCGTCCCCCGGCTCCCGCCCGGCGCTGTCCGGAGGGGGGGTGGGGGCGCTGGCGTCGGGCGCGGCATCGTCCACGGGGGCCGACGCGCTGGGCTGGTCCTGCACCGGCGAATCGACGGGAGGCGCGCCGGAAACCGGCCGTTCCGTGGAGGAAAGCCAAACCGGGCGCTCGGGGCGCTTGACAATGTCGCGGAAAATCTCCGCCAACTCCGCTTCGGCGAGGGTCTCCTTGTCCAACAAGGCCAAGACCAGGCGGTCCAAGACCGGCCGGTTCTCGCGCAGAATCTCCCAAGCCTCGGTGTGAGCGTTCTCAATCAGGCGCCGCACCTGCGCGTCGATCTGGGCAGCCACCGCCTCGGAATAGTCGCGCTGGTGGCCGTAATCCTTGCCGAGGAAAACCTCGCCATCGGCCTGGCCGTAACGGACCGAACCCAAATCGGCGCTCATACCGTACTCCATCACCATCTTGCGGGCAGTCGCGGTCGCCTTCTCGATATCATTCGAGGCGCCGGTGGTCGGATCATGGAACACCAGTTCCTCCGCAACGCGACCACCCATGGCATACGCCAACTGATCCAACAACTCGTTGCGGGTCACCGAATGCTTATCGCGGGTCGGCATCACCATGGTGTAACCAAGGGCACGGCCCCGCGGCAGAATTGTCACCTTCGTCACCGGATCAGTGTTGCGTAACGCCGCCGCCACCACAGCATGGCCACCCTCGTGATAAGCGGTGTTCTTCTTTTCGGATTCAGTCATGATCATCGAAGAGCGCTGCGGGCCGGCCACAACCCGGTCAATTGCTTCATCCAACGCCGTCGCCGTGATCTGTTTGCGGTCCTCCCGGGCGGTCAACAGGGCAGCTTCATTCAGCACATTAGCCAAATCAGCGCCGGTGAACCCCGGGGTCCGCTTCGCCACCATCTGCAAATCAACATCCGGTGCGATCGGTTTACCTTCGGCGTGGACCTTCAAAATAGCCAGCCGCCCCGGCTGATCCGGGGCGCCCACCGCGATCTGGCGGTCAAACCGCCCCGGCCGCATCAGTGCCGGGTCCAAAATATCAGGCCGGTTGGTCGCAGCAATTAGAATCACGTTGGTGTGGGCGTCGAACCCGTCCATTTCCACTAGGAGCTGGTTCAACGTCTGTTCGCGTTCGTCATGGCCGCCGCCCAATCCGGCGCCGCGGTGACGCCCAACCGCGTCAATCTCATCCACAAACACAATTGCGGGCGCATTGGCTTTGGCTTGTTCAAACAGGTCCCGCACGCGTGAGGCGCCCACGCCGACAAACATTTCCACAAAATCCGACCCGGAGATCGAATAGAACGGCACCCCGGCTTCGCCGGCAACGGCCCTGGCCAGCAGCGTCTTCCCGGTCCCGGGTGGCCCGTAGAGCAGCACGCCGCGCGGGATCTTGGCGCCCACCGCCTGGAACTTGGCCGGCTCCGCCAAGAACTCCTTAATCTCTTCTAGTTCCTCCACTGCTTCATTGACTCCGGCCACATCAGCGAATGTGACCTGAGGGCTTTCTTTGGAAACTAGTTTGGCTTTCGATTTGCCGAAGCTCAGCGGGCCACCTTTGCCGCCGCCCTGCATCTGGGACATGATCCACCAAAACAGCCCAATGATCAGCGCCAACGGGACCAAAGTGAGCAACATTGAGGCCCACCAGGACTGCTTTGGGACCTCCGAGTTGAAGCCTTCGGCCGGCGCTGCGTCCTTGATCGCCTGGACTACCTCAGGGCCCTGCGGCTGGACGTAAAAGAACCGCACCAATGTGCCCTTGTCTTTGCACGCCTTAGGCAATAGTTCCTGGCACGGCTTGGTCAAGGTGAGGTCCACCCGCTGCTCGCCATCTACCACTTTGGCTGCTTTGACCGCCTTGTCTTGTGCCAACAGCGCCAAACCAGTCGATGTGTCGATCTTTTGCGGCCCGGTCTGGAGCATCGAATTGGCGATCATCCATGTCGCCATCAGCGCCAGAACGATCCAAAGCACGGGCGCCCTGTAAAGGGGGCGCCGCTTGGCCGGTGAATTTGCCACGTATCTGCTTTCCTTGGGTATTTGCCTACTACAGCTATCGAATCATGTTTGGCCGGGTCCCCTATCCATTATTCATAGGCGTGCCGCGCTAGCGTGCCCACGAAGGGAAGGTTGCGGTAGTGCTCGGCGAAATCTAGACCGTAGCCAACGACGAAGTCGTTCGGGATGTCGAACCCCACATACCTGACATCTACCTCAACCTTGGCGGCTCCCGGCTTACGTAGCATAGCTGCCACCTCCACGCTGGCGGCACCCCTGGAACGCAAGTTCGCCAAGAGCCAAGACAATGTGAGGCCCGAGTCGACCACGTCTTCCACTATCAACACGTGTTTCCCGTGGATATCCGTGTCGAGGTCCTTCAGGATGCGCACCACCCCCGATGATTTGGTGCCCGAACCATACGACGAGACCGCCATCCAGTCCATCGTCACCTTCGAGTGCAGTTTGCGCGACAGGTCGCCCATCACCATGACCGCCCCTTTGAGCACCCCGACCAGCAGCAGTTCACGGTCCGCGTAGTCCGAATCGATGGCCGCAGCTAGTTCTTCCAGCCGCTGGTCCAATTGCTCCTGAGTGACCAGGATCTTCTCCAGGTCGCCGGCCACGTCATTTGCGTCCACGAACGCCTCCTCCCGGACGGGTTGGATCGGTTGGCTCGCCCGGGTTGGGTTCGCTACCGAAGCGGAATACCAGCTTGCCACACTTGCGCTCGGCGCGGATTCCGCCTGGCAGATACGCCGGTCCCTGCCCGTGCCAGTTTGCCACCAGCGCGTCCAGTGCCGCCAGGTGCGCCGCGCTCAATGCCCCCGGCGTGGTTCCGGCCGCCAGGGCCGCCCGCCGCAACGCCCGCCCCCGCACCGCCGGGTGCGCCGCCGCCAGTAAGCGAGCATCAAGTTCCAGCCCCCTGCCGCCTCCGCCCAATCCCGTCTCCCCCGCGCCCGTTGCCGTCTCCCCCCCACCCAGCCCAGCCGCATCGGCCTCCGGGCACGCTGCGTCACTGCGACTCTCCGCCACCCCCGCGCCCGGTGCGGCTACCCCGGCGCCCGGGCGGGCGACATCGGCCTCCGGGACCGCTGCGTCGCCGCTACTGTCGGCAACCCTGGCGGCGCGCGCCGCCAACGCTGCCGCTTGGGCGTCCAAGTAGTCCTGGTCGTCACGCAGGCGCGCGGCGGTGCGCGCAAGGGCGCTGGGCACCTCAGGGCCGAGGACCTGGGTGAGTACCGGCATGACCAGGCTGCGGACCGCAGCCCGCCGGGACGGATGCGGGCCACCCACCTGGTTCGTTGGATCATGCCAGGCCACAAGTCCCTCAGCGCGGATCACTTCTTCGGTCTGTTGCCTGGTCAGGCCTAGGAACGGCCTAGCCAGCAGACCGCGGCGCGGCGGCATGCCCGCCAAAGCTGTGGCCCCAGCTCCGCGCGCCAGTGCCAAGAGAACTGTTTCGGCCTGATCATCCAGAGTGTGGCCCAGGAGCACCCTGACTGCGCCCGTCAGGACCGCCACACGTTCTAACGCGGCGTAGCGGGCCGCGCGTGCGGCCGCCTCAACACCGAGTCCATCCCCGAGCGCAACCGTCACCCGCTCCACGGCGATCGGCGCCAACCCCAGGCGAGCGCACTGCGCGGCGGCGCGTTGCGCCACCTCGGCCGACTCGTCCAACAGGCCGTGATCAATGACCACGGCCCCGGCCTGCACGCCCGCCCGCGGCGCCTCGAACGCAGTGGCTGCCGCGAGCGCCAGCGAGTCAGTCCCCCCAGAACAGGCGACCAAGACCAGCGGCGCGGCATCCGCGAACGCGGCCAACTCCTTGAGTTGGCTCCGCACCGCAGACCGAGCGGCCGCGACCGCCGGGTTTAGGCGTGACACCCCTTAACTCTAGAAGCCGCACCAGCGCGGACCGGCTGCGCTGCGCAGCCTTCTCACAAACCCCACCCAACCCACAAGCCATCCGCCGCCATCCGTCGGGACCGTCCAAAACCCGGGCGCGGTGCCTCAGCCTCGATCCGCCGATCCTCGCCTACCGCGCCGCTCGTCAGCTAGGCACGCTGGACGCCCCTGACCGGCCGGGCAGGCCACCGGATCCGCCGCAGGCGGGTTGGCGTCGGGACGGATCAGGGCTTAGAGAACGCGGTCTACCCAGGCTGATGGGGATTCCATCTCGGACGCAGTGGGCAGGTTTTGGGCACTGGCCAGGGCGTGATTGAGGCCCTCGTGCCCGCACTGAGCCAAAACTGTGCGAACAAACGTTGCACCTTGAACATATTGAGCAGTCTTAGCTTCCAGACCGGCGAGGCGGCGCAACGCCCGCTCCAAGCGGCCACGGGCCGCCCGGCGCGCATCAAACCTGGGCCGCAACTGCTCCACCGACTTGACCACCTTCGGCCCAACTGCGTCCATAATCACGTCAGCGTGGCCTTCGAGCAACGACATCGCCCCGGTGATACGGGCCAAAACGTGCGCCTGGGTGGGGGAGAGCAAGCCTGGGGGAACGGCATCGGACATGGCTTGATCGGAAAACAAATCCGGTAGCCGGCGCGCCGCCGCCACCAACCGCCCGCCGCGGCCATCCTCCGTGTCCGCGTCCATCATCTCCTCGAACCGGTCCCGCACCCAATCCGCCAGCCACGGTGCGGCGGCAAACTGGACCGCGTGGGCGGCCTCGTGCAGCGTGATCCACAAATGGAAGTCACGCGGATCGGCGTCCAACTCTCGCTCAAAACGGAGAATATTCGGCGCCACCAACATGATGCGCCCCGGCGTTTGCCCTGGTCCGGGCCGATAGAACGGGTCATACTGCCCCAACACACGCTGTGCAAACACCCCCGCCAACGCCCCGAGTTGCAGCCCCGCGACCTGGCCACCCAGCCAGCCGATATCATCCTCGTCCCAGGCCTTGACGACCAGCCCATTGACCATCTTCACGAATCCGCCGATAAAACCCCGCCGGTCCACCACCGCGACCGTGCCCGTCGCGGCCCGCGCCGCCGCATCAGCAAGACCCGTGATCTCAGCCACGTAGCCGAGCGCATTCGCCGCCTGTTTACGCAGGTCACTGACCAGATGCAGGCCTTCCGCAGGCGTGATTTCCGGTCCCGGCCGGGCCGCCAAGGCGCCCGCCCTGTCGGCTAGAACAAAGTTGATTCCCTGGGCCACTAGCCCAGCCTATGGCATCCCGTCGCCCCGCCGGGCGGCCAAGCCGGCAGGACCTGTCGACGGGCTGGACGGGCTGGAGGAGCCCGCAGTCAGGCCAGAGCGGCTAAACCCTGGATGAACCGGTCAGTGGCTTGGCGTGCGCCAAGCGTGCCCACCATTGGGTCCGGGTTGACAATCACCGCGAAGACCAGTTCCCGGCCGCCAGCCGTCTGGACCAAGCCGGCCAGAGCCGTCACACCCGTCAAGGTGCCCGTCTTAGCTCTGACATTACCGGCGCCAGGGGCCGTGGTGAACCGCTCAGCGACGGTGCCCTGCAGCGCCCCCACCGGCAGGCAGCGCGCCACCGCGCCCAGACTCGCCACCTCAGTGCTGCCCGCCAGCGCCAGCACCGCCGTCAACGTGGACACCGGAATGCGCGAGCCGTGGCTCAACCCAGAGCAGTCATCCAAGTGCAAACCGGCTGCGGGCACACCGAGTTCTTCCAGCGCCTCGTCAATCCCTTGGGCGCAGCCCGCAAAACTCCCGTCCAATCCCCGAGCCGTCGCGGTGACGCGGCCCACAGCCTCGGCCAGCGTGTTGTCAGACTGTTGGAGCAGGTAGGCCGCGAGTTGGCGCAGCGGCGCCGAATCAACCCTGGCAATCTCGCGCGCCTGCGCGGGTGCGCCCGCCCGCGTCACGCCCGAATCCACCGCCACCGCAGGCAACGCCAGTTCGGTGTCCGCTGCGGCCACCCCCAGCAGCGCCGCGAAGTGTTCCGCCGCGCGCAGCGCCGGGTCCGCGACGTAGGTCACCGCATCGAATGCTTCACCCGCGCGGCCATCCATGATCGCCAGCGGCGTGGCCGGCGCCCCCCACGTGGTCCCCAAGTTCCATTCCCAATCGGGATAGGTCGCCGCGCCGGTGAACAGCGAATCATCCAACGCCACCGCGACCGTTGTCAGACCGGCCCGGCGGACCTCGACCGCCGCCGCCCGAGCCAAATCCCCCATCCCCGCCCGCCCCATCACCGCCGCCGGGTTGCCCGCATCCGGTCCCAGGCTCGTGTCCCCGCCCGCGACCAGCGTCACCGTGCCCCGGCCCGGCCCGTCAAGGCTCAGCACCGCCCGCGTGGTAAGTACCGCTTCCGGGCCCAACGTGGCCAACGCCGCGCTCGCCGTCAAGATCTTGGTGGTCGATGCCGGCACAAGCCCCCGCGTCGCATCCGCCGCATAGAGTTCTTCCCCGGTTAGCATGTCCCGCACCGACACTCCTAGCGCGCCGACCAGTTCTGACGGGATGATCTCCCGCCCTGCCGTGGCGCCCGTTCCGCTAGCTGCGGTCAGCCTTTCGGCGCCCACAGTGGCTTGCGCCAACTCCTGGATTTCAGCTGAGCCTGGCAGCCGCGCCGCTTCATCGAGTGCGCCAGCCACCGGCTCTACAGCACTGAGCAGACCGGCCGCCACCCCGCCGGGCTCCGCCAGAACCGTTCCACCGCCGGTCAGAACTGGACCCGACTCGGCTCCCAACGCTGCAGGCGGCCTGCCGGGCGGGGGTCCGGGGGCTAGGGCGAACGGCATCGTGCAGCTAAGGAGACCCACGAGCGCGACGGCGCGCGCCCCTGCCGCGTGTCCTGTGATCATCAACCCCAACCCCACGCCACCCAGACTAATGTCCTCGGCCCCGGAACGGCGTAACCGGGTCGCGGCGCTCACGCCAAGGGCACCAACACCGCAACACCCAACGCGGCATAGGTTCCCCCGGACCGGGGCGTCGCTCACCGCCGCTGGTAACCTGTTCCGCTTCAATTTGGCCGGTAGTGCTTACCTTGCCCGGCCTGGACAGCAGTTATGCTGGGGGACGGAAGCATCCCAACTGAACCGCGAGGTCATGATCTATGTCTGCGTCGAAGCCCAGCTACAAGCCAGCCCTCCGCACCGAGCATTCCGACGGAACGGGCACGCGCCCGCTCGAATTCGACGTGACCATTGAAATCCCGAAAGGGTCACGCAACAAGTACGAGTTGGACCACCACACCGGACGCATCCGCTTGGACCGGATGTTGTTCACAGCGACGCGCTACCCCGACGACTACGGCTTCGTAGAGGGCACTTTGGGCGCCGATGGCGACCCCCTAGACGCGTTGGTCCTGCTCGATGAGCCCACTTTCCCGGGCTGTCTGATCCGTTGCCGGGCACTCGGGATGTTCCGCATGACCGATGAGGCCGGCGGCGATGACAAGGTCATCTGCGTCCCGGCCCACGACACTCGCGCTTCCTGGCGACTCGACATTGAAGATGTCTCCGAGTTCCACCGCCTTGAGGTCCAGCATTTCTTCGAGATCTATAAGGACCTAGAGCCCGGCAAATCCGTCGAGGGTTCCCATTGGACCGACCGCGTCGGCGCCGAAACCGAGATCCTCGCCTCGATCAAACGCCTAGAAGAAGCCAAAGCCAACGGCGATTACTAACCCTCGATCCAGGCCAAGTGCCGACACCTGGCCGGCTAGCCCTCAAACCATTACGCCGAGATGGTCCGGCCGGGGTTCCGGGGACTCCCTGTTTTCGGCGACGCAGGACACGCGGCATCCGCAGCGCTTGCGCTGTCAGTCCCGCCCTTGTAGCGCTGCTCGCCTTGGGGGTTGGATCAGACGCGGCCGGCGTATTTGACCGTGCCCGCCCAGCGGATTGGGATTTCGTGGATGTTGGTGCCAGTTCTCTGGGCCTCGATCATCATGCCGTTGCCGGAATAGATCGCGACATGATTCAGGGTGCTGGTAGTGCTCCAGAAGATGAGGTCGCCAGGACGCATATCGCTATAAGGAATCTTGGTGGCAGCGTAATACTGGTCGGCCGCGACCCGCGGGATGCGTTTCCCGCCGCCGTTCAACCAGGCTTGCGAGGTCAACCCCGAACAGTCGAAGGACGACGGACCCGTACCACCCCACTGGTACGGCTTGCCGATTTGCGCCCTGGCCCAGGCGACGGCGGCCAAGCCAGCCTCAGCTCCGCTAGACGGCGGGTCCGTCGTGGGATCGCTCGGTGTCGAGGGTTCGCTCGGAGTGGTCGGCGTCGACGGCTCGCTCGGAGTGGTCGGAGTTGTCGGTGTGCTCGGAGTTGTCGGAGCCGGGGTCTGGGCCTCCCGTTCGCGCCGGATGCGCTCGTTTTCTTCTTCCTGGCGACGCTTTTCTGCAGCCGCCTCAGCCTCTACCGTGGTCTGTTTCTTCGCCGCGAGAACGGTGAGCAACTCGAGGTGACGGACTTCGGCATCGGCCTCTGCTTGAACGGCCGCAGCGGCAGCCTCCTCAGCCGCCTGGGCCTTGGCTTCCGCCTCCAAAGACTTCGCTTCCCGCAACTCAACGGCGTGCGTGGCCCGCAAACCGGCCTGGTCAGCGGCTTGCTTCGCGACAGCGAACTTGGCCGCCGCCCGGTCTGCCGCCGAGCCCACCACGAACAGCATGGCGCTCAGTTCCATCGCTTCCTCGAAGCCGTCGGAACTCAACAACGGCTCCAGCTGCGCTATGTCGGTCCCGTTTTGCGCGCTCATCAAGGCCACCCGGGCCAGCGTGCCACGGGCCTTGTCCAGGTCTTCTTGGAACGCAGCGGCGCTTGCTTCAGCCTCGGCGACCTCAGCGGCGGCCTGGTCGAGTTCTTCGCGCGCCTTGTTATAGGCCTCCGCCGCCGAACCAGCCGCATCCTGAGCAGCGGCCGTCGCCGCAGCGAGGGCCACTAGCTGGCCTTCGATCTCAGCCACCGAGGCTTGCGCCAACTCTTCCTGCCGCTTGGCTTCAGCCACCGCCGCGTCCGAGGAAGGCGCCGGCGACGGGTCCGCCAGAGCGGGTGTGGCCAGCGCAAACGCGGTCAGCGCAGTCACAGCCAGAAGGGCCAGCCGAGGTAGCCGGTAACGCTTGCGGCGCATATCGGTCCTAACTGCACCCCAAGACGATTCCCCGGGGTGCTTTACGGGAAGACGTACAGACCCAACAAGCTTACCCCATTACCCTCACCCGCCACAGTGCCAACTTCCGCCACAGTCCGCCAGGTGGGAAACCCGCCAACCTTCCACCCTTGCACGATGCCGCCCACCCGGCCACACGGCATCGTCCCCGGGGAGTTGGGGGGCCTTGGTCTTCCCTGCGGTGGGCGGTGCGGCGGGCGCGCGACCGTGCCCCGGGAGGTGGGGCTGCGGGCAGGGTGAGGTCCTGGCCGAGCGTGACTCGGCCGGAGGCGGCCTCGGGTCAGGTCAGGTTCAGGCCGAGTTCCTCGGCCAGGCGCTCGACGTGGCCCGGGGCCTTGACACCGTATTCGGCGGACTCGATCCGGCCGTCGGCACCGATCACGAAGGTCGAACGGATCACGCCGATCGTCTGGCGCCCGAACACGGTCTTCGCGCCCCAGGCGCCATATTGGTCCAAGACCTTGTGATCCGGGTCCGCCACCAGGGTAAACGGCAACTCCAGTTCCTCCGAGAAGGCTGCGATCGCCTCCGGAGTGTCCGGCGATAGGCCAACTATGGCGTAGCCCGCCGCCTCAAATGAGGCATAGAAGTCGCGGAAATCCCGCGCTTCAAGCGAGCACCCCGGCGTGCCAGCCGCCGGATAGGCGTACAGGATCACCTTGAGTGGGCGCAAAGTGGAAAGGGTCAGGTCAGGTCCATCGTCGGATTCCAAAGTGAAATCAGGCGCCAAATCGCCGGGCGTGAGCTGTGCCATCTCGGGTACCTCCATCGGTCGCGGGTAGTGACGCCATCGGCGTCACATCTATTGTCCTACGCGCTGGAGCGCAAAACCCGGGCATTAGCGCCCAGACGCGGGCCGGATGTGTCTCACTATTCGGACTGGCGGTTCCGTCGGGGGGCCGGGGCGGTTAGTCTGGCGGCATGCAAACTCGTCGAATGTGCAACTGAACCGC
>JAITJY010000106.1 GCA_031278675.1 Bifidobacteriaceae bacterium | reverse complement strand
CCGCCCAGACCGCCCCGCACATCCCCCTTGACCTGCCCGCGTTGGGCGTCGATTTTGCGGCGTTTTCGGCGCACAAGATGCTTGGCCCGAACGGGATTGGGGGTCTGTACGGCCGGGCGGAACTCCTCGAAGCGATGCCACCAGGCTTCCTGGGTGGCTCCATGGTGGAGATCGTGACCATGGCTGAGGCGACCTTCCAGCCGCCGCCGGCCCGCTTCGAGGCGGGGACCGGGCCAGTGAGTGAGGCGATCGGCTGGGCGGCTGCGGTTGGCTATCTGGGTCACCTCGGGATGGCGCGCGTGGCCGCTCGTGAACGGGAGTTGACTGGGCGGCTGTTGGACGGCATCAGCCAAGTGAAAGGTGTGCGCGTCCTGGGTCCTACCACCACAACCGGCCGGATTGGGGCCGTGTCGCTGGACATTGCGGGCGTGCATCCGCATGATGCGGGCCAGTTCCTGGACCATGCGGGGATTGGCGTGCGGGTGGGCCACCACTGCGCCCAGCCGATCCACCGGGCGCTGGGGGTGGCCGCCTCCACGCGGGCCTCGCTGGGCGTGTACAACACGGAAGCCGAAATTGACACCTTCGTTGAGGCGTTAGGGCAGGTCAGGAGTTATTTCGGGGTGAGTCGATGAGTTCGCTGGATGCGCTTTACCAGGAACTGATCATGGACCACGCCCGCCATCCGCAGGGCAAGGGCCTGGCCGGGACCTTCGACGGTGAATCGTTTCAAGTCAACCCGACCTGCGGGGACCAGATCCGGCTCCGTCTCACCTTGGCGGAGCCTGGGGGAGCCGCCAAACTGGCCGCAGTGACATGGGACGGTAAGGGCTGCGCCATCTCGCAGGCATCTGCGTCTATCATGACTGAATTGGTTGACGGCCAGCCCGTGAGCCGCGCTGCCGAACTCGACAAGTTGTTTGGTAAGTTGATGCATTCGCGTGGGGCGGGCGTGGCCCCAGCCGAACAAGATGCCCTCGGCGATGCGTTGGCCCTAGAAGGCGTGTCGCGCTATCCGATGCGCGTCAAATGCGCCCTGCTCGGCTGGATGGCCCTGCGGGACGCGATCGCCAAAGCCCAAGCCGGGGACACCAGCCCCGCCCACGTGCCGGAAGGAATCTGACGATGGCTGATTCTCCTTACACCTCGAGCCGCTTCCCGCCGCCGCCGGCGCCGCCTGGCCGGGCGCCTAGCCGCGCGCTTGACCGGGAGGCGAGCGGGGCGGCATCGCCCAATGGTGCGGGCGGCGCGGCGTCATCCGGCGGTGGGCTTGGCTTACCTGGGGGCGCGGCATCGACCAACGGTGTAGGCGGCCTACCGACGGCGGCGGACGTGGAGGAGGCGCTGCGGGACGTGATCGACCCAGAACTCGGGATCAACGTCGTGGACTTGGGGCTGCTCTACGGCGTCGCGATCGACGGCGAGGGGCGGGCGCAGGTGGACATGACCTTGACCTCGGCGGCGTGCCCGCTGACCGACCTGATCGAATCCCAGGCCGCCGCCGCCCTAGAAGGCCTGGTCAGCGAGGTGGAAATCAACTGGGTGTGGAGCCCACCCTGGGGCCCGGACCGGATCACCCAAGATGGGCGCGACCAGTTGCGGGCGATCGGCTTCAACGTCTAGCGCCCGGAACCTGCGTAACCTGAAATGATGTGTCACACTCCGCTGCCCAGCGCCGCCCCACCGGTCTACCTGCTGTCCTCCTCGGCGGACACCGTGATCAGCCGACTGATCCGGTTCGGGACGCAGGCCCGGCACGGCCACCTCTCGGTGGTTTATCGCGTCGGCGACGAACTGCGAGTCTATTCGTTCGCGCGGCGCCGCTGGTCCACGCCGCTGGATGGCGGTTTCGTGGAAGAAGGCCGCGAGCGATACACGTATAGCGGCGGCCGGGTCACGTCGCTGGCGCTCTACGAACTGCCGGCGCTGCGGCAGGCGGCGGTTCGCGCGCGGCTGGCCCGCTGGCGGCCCCTGTTTGAGGGTTGCCTCTACAACTTGCCCGATGCCGTCGCCAACGCCGTGGGTCTCCGTCTCGCCTCGCGTCGGGCTTTTACTTGCGTCGGCTTTTGCTCGCTGGTGCTGGGCGTCAACCGCGAGCCTGGCGTGGTCCAACTGGGCGAGGTGCTGGCGGCCGCCGGAGCGCGGCGCGTCTTCGAAGGAGAGATCGACGGGTTGGAAGCGTTCACCGGGGCGCGCATGTGGGACGGCGATTCGGCGTTCTATGGGCGGCGCCTGCCCAAGCACCGGGCGGTCGCGGCGGTTATCGCAGGGCAAGCGCGCGCGTTGGGACGGATCGCGGGCGAAAGGCTCGCGGGCCGCGCTCCGCAGCGGTAGGGCTAGGGCCCAGGAGCGTGGTCAATAACCACGCTCCGACCGTGCCCGCGCCGGGCAGTGGCCTGCGGACATTCCCAACTGAGGCAAGCACACCCCTTCTCGGACCTTTTAGGTGAAGCATGACGTACGCTTGCGCGTGTCTGCGTGGGGGGATAGGCTGTCGGCTGATATCGACTGATAGCGGGGGGTCCGTTTTGACTGACATTCTGATTCGGAACGTTCCTGAGGTGGACGTGGCGCGGCTTGACCGTCTGGCTGAACGGCACGGCCTTTCGCGGTCCGATTTCTTGAGACAGGTGATCGCCGGGCAACGCGATGTGGCGCCTCGCCGGTTGACACTGGCCGATCTGGAACGTTTCGCGCAGATCACCGAGGATCTGAATGATCCAGAGATCATGCGCGGAGCGTGGGAGTGAGCGCCCACCCGGGCTGGCTGATCGACAAGTCGGCGCTGGCACGGCTGCACGCGACCCCGGACCAAGAAGCATGGATGGAACGCATCGGCTGCGGCTTGATCTCAATCGGCGCGGACAGCGCCGGGGCGGCGCCCGGAAGCCTAAGCTAGGCCGTGTCGTTGGCGGCTGGCCTGCTCCTGGTCACGGAAGGTCCTAAAGCGCGGCAAGAACTTGTCCCAGTCGATCGAATGGGCGTCAATTTCGGGGCCGTCGATACAAGCATGTTGACGGACCAGTTTGCCGTCCAGATTGACGGGCACCATACAGGCACCGCACATGCCGGTCGCATCCACCATGATCGAGTTCAGCGAAGCCACGGTCGGGGTGCCGTACGGTCTGGTGACGTCTGCGACCGCCCGCATCATGAGTGGTGGCCCGATCGCGATCACCTCAGCGATCCGCCGGTGAGCCGTCCCGGCGCGTTCCGCCTCAAGCATCTCCTCAAGTGGGGCTGTGACGAAGCCTTTGACACCGAATGAGCCATCGTTCGTGGCATAGACCACAGCTAGCTGGTCACCGAACTCTTCCTGCAGGGCGGGAACCCGCTCACCAGGCCCAGTCCAAAACATCAACTCGGCGGAGCGGAAACCCAGGATCAGAGTGACGTGGTTACCGAGCCGCAGATGTTCCCGGGCGATCGGGTAGACGGGCGGCAGACCGAGCCCACCGGCGGTGAACACCACTGTCTCGTCGGGTCCGTAATGGTGCAGCTCAGAGGGCCGCCCCAGCGGCCCGGCAATACCGCCCAAAGCATCTCCCGCACTCATTGCGTTCATCACATGTGAGGTGGTCCCAACCTCTTGGACCACCAAGGTGACGGTTCGTTTGGCCTCATTCCAATCCGCCAGGGTCAGGGGGATCAACTCGCCGTCGGTCTCCACGTTGACCCGGACAAACTGCCCCGCTTGGGCCGCCGCAGAGATCGCCGGGGAGTGGATCTCGAACTCCTCAATGCCTGGCGTCAGACCCCGCTTCGCCACAATCAGGGGCGCATCAGCGGCCGCCTTGGTGTAAGCGAGGGCGGCGTCAACCTGCTCGCGGAATGCGCCAGGGGTCTGAGTCACCTCGTGGGCCAGGATTTCGCGGGCTGCGGCCTGGCCGTCACCGGCCGCCATGATCGCGGTCGAACCGCCCCGGGCGGCATCGCCACCGCTATAAATCCCCGCGACCGTGGTCTCCTTGGTCTCCTCACCGCGCAAATTGATGGTGCCCCACCGCGAAACGGACAAGCGCGGCTCGGAATCCTTGATGATCGGATTAGCGGCGTTACCCAACGCCATAATCGCCAAGTCAACTGGCACCGTCTGGGTCTGTCCAGTGGTCTGAGGTCGGCGCCGCCCAGATTCGTCAGGGGCGCCGAGTTCCATCACATCGACCACAGCCGAGCGCACAAAACCGGTCTCCGGGTCGCCAATGAATTCGCGCGGCGCCCTCAGCTCCGCCAAAGCGATCCCTTCCTCCAAGGCGTGCTCCAGTTCCTCGACCCGCGCCGGCATCTCAGACTTGGTGCGCCGGTACGTGATGGTCACCCGCCCCCCGAGCCGCTGCGCTGTGCGGGCCGCATCCATCGCGGTATTCCCCCCACCAATCACCATGATGTGGCGCCCCGCCACCTGCGGCAGAGGCGTCTCAGTGTGATCCAAATGCGCCCCCATCAAGTTCACCCTCGTCAAGAACTCGTTAGCAGACATCACCCCCAACAGGTGCTCACCGGGTACGCCCATAAACCGCGGCAAACCGGCTCCGGTGCCAACAAAGATCCGGGCGAACCCAGCTTCTTGAAGCTGCGCCAACGTGGCGGTCTTACCAACCACAAAGTTCGTCACGAACCGGCCCCCGAGCAAGCGAATCTTCTCGACCACATCGTCTATCAAGCGGTTCGGCAACCGGAACTCCGGGATGCCATAACGCAACACCCCACCCAGTTCATGGAACGCCTCAAACACGGTCACAGGGAACCCGGCCACAGCCAACAGATAGGCGCTGATCAGGCCAGACGGCCCCGAGCCGACCACCGCGACGGGTGGGCGTGCCGCCAAGACCCACGGGTCAGGGCGGCCCGCGAAGCGCGCCGCCACATCAGGGTGAGCCAACTTGTCACGTTCCGCTAAGAACCATTCGACCTGCCCAATCGACATGGGTAGTTTATGCAAGCAAACACCCTGGCATTGGAGTTCTTGCGGGCAGACCCGGCCTGTCACATTAGGCAACGGATTAGCTGACTCCAGCATGGCCAAAGCCTCATCGAACCGGCCTTGCCCAATCAACTCGAACATTTGCGGAATGTGGATGCGTACCGGGCAGCCGCCCACCGGTTTCGGGGCGGCTTCTTCCAAGAACTTGCCGAGTTCACACGGCGACTCAGCGCACTGTTTATCCCGGATCGCCTCCAACCAGACCAACAACTCAATATCGCGCCGGGTATAGCCCTCCGCCATATATCCCAAATAGCCCTGGTTGACCAGTTCAAAATCCGCCGACCGCGCCTGCGGCGTCCGGATATACGGCCCAATGCCATTGCCGGCCGGCCAGTCGTGGCTGAGATTTTGGAACATTGGATAACGGTCCACCAGATAGCGTTCCAGGGCCCGCACAAACATCCGTTTCTTGCCGACCGGCAGGTTCCACAAGAAACGCATCACTAATTTCGACGTGTCGTTGTCCCGCTCCAACAATTCCCACAGCTTCAACGTGAAATCGCGGGACAGTTCCTCACCCTGGAATTCGGCGGCGACAGCCGCTAAGCCCTCGGTCACAAACAGGGAGCGGAACAGACGCGGCTGCGCCACCAGCCGCCGTTCCAACAGCCCGAGTTGCGCCTTGAACGTACCGATCGCCGGATCAGCACCAAGCCGCTCAACGGCGGCCGCACTCGCATCCAGAGCGGACCGCGCCTGCGTCCACAGATCAACCGGTGCGCTCATCGGATGATCTCCGCATCACAGTTGGCTTTCACGCGCTGAATCCGTTTGGCCAGTTCAGGCGTCACTTCGAAGCCGTCCAGCGCGTCTGGTTTCATCCGGCCGACCACCTGAGCGGCGCCCTCGACCACAATGGTGGTCTTCTCGAAGAGTTGCGGCAACTCCTGATAGCAGGTGCCGCAGTCGTTGCACTTGGGTTCATCCGCCGGGTCCAGCCAGATCGGTTGGTCACCGGCCGCACCAGGCGCGCCAGCCTCAGGGCCACTACCAGCGCCAGGTCCAGCGGACGATGCCGCCCCGCCACCAAACCCCCCGGCGAACGCACTGGGCAAGGTAGGCGCCGCAGATGATGTGGCCAGGTCCGCCATCGCGGCCGCCAACTCATCAAGCGACGTTTCACGCGCTTCAACAGCCGCCTCATAGCGAGCGACCAGTTCGCTCAACTCGGTGCGGTGGGCCGCATCGACGGCGGCCTGTGGCACACCAGCCAAGAATTGCAGGGTCCGCCAATAGTGCGCCCGGTCCTCGACGAGGGCCACAATCGCAGCCGAACACGCCACCTGGATCAGGCGGCGGGCCTTGTCCGTCGCCCACACGAACGGAACTTTCCCAGCGCGCCCGGCGGCCTCCAGCGCAACGTATTCGGCGATCGGGACGGCCCGGTCGGCATCGTCCGCCGACAGCTTGCGGAACTGCTTCGCGAACCTGACCTCACCCAACGCGAACTCTGCGGGGGTCAGCGGGGTCTCAAGCAAGGCGAGTTGACCCGCCTCGTCGGTGTACTGCAAGGTGGTCGTCGCCCAAAGCTGATCCGGGGCGGGGTTGCCGTCCAAACTGAAGCGTTCGGGCAGCGTCTCGCCGCAGGTCGGGTCGTGGACAAACAGCGGGGACATGCGGGACTCGACCGCGAGGCGGGACCGCGCGTTGGACAGATCCTCGGCGAACCCGTTCTCGGTGCCGCACGGCGTGTAAACATCCATCAAAGCGGCGCCATCCCGATAGGCCCACATGGCGCGCGTCGTGGCGAGGAAATGCGCATACAGCGCGGTCGAAGTGGCGCAAGCGAACACCTTCGGATGGAACGAGGCCAACAGGCCCAACTCCTTGCGGTGCTCCGACTTACCGGTGTGAGCCTTGCCGAAACGTGCCAGGTCAGCGTCCTGCCCGGTGTAGCTGGCGGTCGAAGCCTGGCCCCCGGTGTTGGAATAGGCGCCCGTGTTCAGCACCACCATCTTGACGGGTGTCCCGCCTGCCAGCACGCGCGACAGTGCCCCGAAGCCGATGTCGAAGGCAGCGCCGTCGCCAGAGACCGTCATCACCGCAGGCAGCAGATCCAGTTCTTCCGGCGTGAAGTTCCGCCAGGACAGCGTCGCCAGTTCCCGGGCGGTGGCTGGGCTGAACGTGCCGTCCAGTTCGGCGCGGGCGGTGCGCAGGGCGCGGACCTCCGGCAACGCCTTGGAAACCAGGCCCTCGTAGATGCCGGTGGCCAGCGGTTGTGCGTCCTGGAACAACGAGTTGACCCACGGATCGTTGTACGGGCTGGACGGCATGGTGGAGGCGTAGACCGAGGAACAGCCGGTCGAGTTCGCTATCACCGTGGTGGCCGGCCCGCGGCCGGTGGGGCCGCCTTCATACAGGTAGAGGCGCTGTTCCAGGGTGCGTGCGGCGGCCGCGATCCGCGCTTTGCGGTCCGGGTCATCGGTTGGAACAGCCTCGAGTTGGGCGATCAGGCCTTCTAGTTCCTTGATGTGGTCGGCGCGTTTCGAATCGCCTAAGGCGTGGCTCAGGGCCAGGATCAGCCGCAGCGCCGTGACCTCACCGCAGCCGCGGCAGGCACCGTGGCCGCCGGCCATCGCATAGTAGTAGTCGCGGTCCAACAACAGGCGTTTGAAATCGCCGTCCGGTTCAGTGACACCCGCGATCAGCCGCTTCGGTGAGGGAGGCAAGGCGGCCAGCCGCTCAAAGCGGGCTTCGAGGAGTTCTACCAGGCCGGCGTCTTGGTCCTGGGCGCTGAGGGCGCCCGGTCCGCACACGTCGACGCATTGCAGACAGCCGGTGCATTTCCAGGGGTCCACCACGGCGCTCCACAAGGTGCCGGTGCCGGGTTCTTCGGCTTCTGCGGAATCAAAGAACGGCTTGGTGCGGGCCACCGGGAAACTAGCCACCGCTTGCACAATCCCGTCCAGGTGCCGGTTGACGATCCGGTCCTCGAGTTGTTCGCCGGCCAGGCGAACTGCGTCCGGGAACGAACCGAGCGCGGAGTCCTGGCGCATCAACTGGCGGGCGCGTTCAGCCCAATCGTAGAGGCGGGCATGGAGCTGGGCGAGTTGAGGAGCCGGCGCCTGAAGCGTGTCAACGGCGGCGGCAATCAGATCGCGTAACTCGTTAGCCTGGTTCGGGATGGCTGCGTCCGGGCAGGCCAAGGCGCATTCGAGGCAGGCGGTGCAGGCGTCGGGGGTGAACAGGGGCGCGGTGCGCCTAAAGGTGCCCTTGTCCTTGGCGGCCCCGGAGGCAGGCGGCATGAACAGGCCGGCGCCGGGCAGGACCGGCGCTTCGGCAATGGTGCCTTCACGGAACGGGCGGGCGGCGAGGTCTTCGTAGTAGACCGGGTCGAACAGTCCCTGGGCGGCTGGGGCGGTGCCGGCGGGACACATCGCGGCCGACAGGGCGGCAGTGCGCACCGAGGCGGTGCGCGGCAACGCTTCAGCGGCTGCGAAGGCTGGATCGTTGTAGTCGACCACGATGGTCGAAGAACTGCCGTCCGTGATGACGGCCAGGTTGCCGTCCACGACAGCGCTGCCCTTGCGGCCGAACTTCTTGGTGATCTGCTCGCGGACCTTGGCCTCGACACCGCTGCCGGCGCCCTGGCTGACGGCATCGACGTGGCCTATGACCGCCCCAATAAAGGCGATCCCCATCATGCGGGTCTCCAGTTCGGGGCTGGGGGCGTGTTTCTTGGCTACCGCGAAGGCGTCCACGACGAGGAACTTGATCTGCTTGTCGCGGATGGTGCGCCGCGCATAAGCGGGCAGACCGGCCCACACGGCGAGGGGTTCCTTGTCCGTCTGCATCATGAAGGTGCCGCCCCGGACCAGTCCTTTCAAAGGATTGGTGTGGACAAACGCCTGATGGTCGGGGGAGACCACCACGTCGACATCTTCGAGTTCAGCGTTGGTCAACAAGACCGGTTCGGGCGAAAGCGTGATGTAGTAGTTGGTCGCCGCCCCCGACTTTTCGGAACCGTATTTCGGGGCGGACTTGGAGTGCAGGCCCAGCACGCCGGCCAGGATGTCAGTCAACAGTTTGCCGGTTGCGACCGTGCCATACCCGCCGACAGAGTGGAACCTGATCCGCAACGATCCGGGCGGCAACAATTCCGGATTCGGCTCGGTGACAAGGGCCATCGGCTCGGTTTCGGGGTAGGCTGCCCGGAGTTTGTCTTGGATCGCAGCGAGGGCCTTGGTCGGATTGTCCGTGAAGAACTGCGAGCCCAGGTAGATCAACGATCCGGCCGATCCATCAGCCATCGCTTTGAACGCGGCGATCAAGTGGCGCGGCTGCACATCATGGCCGCCGAGCCCAAAGATTGCGGTGGTGAGCCGTGGCAGCTGGGTCAGGGCGGGGACGCCGGTGTAGGGCTGGGCCGGGTCGGACGCGTTGGCTGCGGCGTGGAACAGGGCGGCGGTGGTGAGTCTGGTCAGGGCCGTGTCATCGGAGCGTTCCAGGACGGTGACGGTCTTGGCGCCCTTCAGGGCGCTAACCAGTTCTGCCTCCGGGAAGGGCTGGAGCAGTTTGACCGAGACCACCCCGGCCTTGATGCCGTTGGCGCGCAGGTGCGGGATGACGGCACGAACATCATCCGTGATGGAGCCGAGACCCACCATGATGTGCTCGGCGTCTTCGCACTGGTAGGCCATGACGGGGGTGTAGGTCCGGCCGGTCAGAGCGGTGTATTCGGCCATTGCTTGACGCGTGAGCGCGGGCACGGCGGAAGCGAAGTGTGTGCGGTGATCCACCGCGCCGGACTGGAAGTCAGGCTGGTTTTGGACGGGACCGGTCATACCCGGGTTGTCGGGGTCAACGAGGGCGGGGACCAACTGGCGGGTACCCTTCGGATACGCCCCACGCCATTGGCGCAGCCACTGGCCACGCAGATCCTCGGGCACCCAGACGGTAGTTTCTTGGGCGAGTTGCGCGTCATCGTCCTCTTCGATAATTGCGGCCATCGAGGCGAGGTGGGCCCGTAGCGCGGTCAGATCGGCTGGGTCGAAGTCGAGTTCGTGGCGGTCGAGGTAGCGGTTTAGCTGGTAGAGGCGGCCTTTCGCGCCGAACAGGATTTCTTGGGCGGCGGTGGGGCAGGCGATGCGGCTCTTTGGGTCACCGAGGTAGGTGCGCAGCAGGTCCGGTTCGGGCAGGCGCGCCTCTGTCATAACGTGGGAGGTGGCGAAGCCGTCCATGACGTTGGCGACGGGGATCAGGCTGAGGGCGGCAGTCCGGTAGGCGATGGCGGCTAGGTCGGCAGCTTCTTGTGGGCTGGAGCCGAACAGCACTGTGTAGCCGGATGGCAGGAGGGCGTAGATGTCGTCGTGGCCGGCCATCACGTTGAGTGAGTGCTTCGAGACGACGCGGGCCGCCACTTGGAGCACAAAACCGCCGACTTTCTTGCCGACGGTTACGTAATGGGATTCGAGTCCGTACAAGATGCCTTGCGAACTCGAGGCGTTTGAGATGTAGTTGCCACCCGTCAGGGCGGCGCCGAGGGCCCCGGATTGACCGGAGTGCTCGCCTTCGGCTTCGACAAAGAAGGGGTGGACGCCCCACACGTTGAGTTGTCCTTCGGCTCTGGCCGCCTCGAAGGTCTCAGAAATCTCGGTCGATGGGGTGATGGGATAACCGATCATGCCGCCGCACACGTGTTTCATAACGTGTGTGACGGCTCCGTTTCCGTTGATCACGTCGGGGATCCCGGGGTATTGCGCTGGGGAGTGAGTCACTGTTCTCGTCTCGTCTCGTTCGATGGTCGCCACATTGGCTGGCATGAGGCCATGCCGACCGCACCGATGGGGCCAGGGTTACTCTACGCCAAATGATCCCATCAATTGAGGGACCTGAGACCCTGGCGTCGAGTATTATACCTGGTCGCACGCCGCTGTCCGCCCAGGACGAAACGCTCGGGTCCGGCACGGCGCGCCCCCGCGTTCCAGGTGTGCGGGCACGCGAGCGCGCGGGAGTCGGGGAGCCGCACAGCCGCGCCGCATCCCCGCCCCGGCGAGCCATCGCGGGTAGAATTCACCAGTTACCGGGCGTCAGAACAGGGAGAGAACAAGTCAATGTCGGGTCATTCGAAGTGGGCCACCACGAAACACAAGAAGGCGGCAGTTGACGCCAAGCGCGGCAAACTGTTCGCGAAACTGGTCAAAAACGTGGAGGTCGCGGCCCGGACGGGTGGGGGCGACCCGGCCGCCAACCCGACTCTGTTCGACGCGATCCAAAAAGCGAAGAAGTCGTCGGTGCCGAACGAGAACATCGACCGGGCGGTCAAACGCGGTTCAGGCGCGGAGGCGGGCGGAGCGGATTACCAGTCGGTGATCTACGAAGGCTACGGCCCTGGCGGGGTAGCTGTGCTGGTAGAGGCGTTGACGGACAACCGGAACCGGGCGTCATCGGACGTGCGGTTGGCACTGAGCCGCAACGGGGGGTCGCTGGCGGACCCCGGCTCGGTGTCCTACATGTTTGCGCGCAAAGGGGTGATCGCGGTGGCGGCGTCAGATGGGGTGGACGAGGACGCCATCCTCGGCGCGGTAATTGACGCCGACCCGGAGGAGATCACCCAGGAGGAGGGCGGTTTCGAGATCATCACGGCGCCGGAAAACCTGGTCGGGGCGCGCCAGGCGCTCCAGGCTGCAGGGATCGACTACGACTCGGCGGAGGTGTCGTTTGTCCCGTCCGTCGAGGTCGAATTGGACGCCGAGGGCGTCAAGAAGATCATGCGGGTGGTGGACGCGTTGGAAGATTCGGATGATGTGCAGAACGTTTACACCAATTTCACGGCCCCGGATGACGTGATCGCTGAAGCGATGGGCGACTGAGACGCCATGCGTGTCCTCGGTGTTGACCCCGGCCTGACGCGGTGCGGGCTGGGTGTGGTGGACGCGGCATCGTCGCGGGGGGTTACGTTGGTGGCTTTCGGGATCGCTACCACTCCCGACAGCGAGTCGGTGGACCGGCGGCTGTTGGCGATCGCGCAGACGGTGGGGGAGTGGCTTGACCGTTATATGCCCGATGCCGTCGCCATCGAACGGGTGTTCGCCCGTCGCGATGTGGGTACCGTCAGCGGCACAATGCAGGCGAGCGGAGTCGCGATGGTAGAAGCGGCACGGCGCGGGATTGATGTGGGGCTGCACACGCCGACGGAGGTCAAGGCGGCGGTGACGGGCTCGGGCAATGCGGCGAAAGACCAGGTGGGACGGATGGTGACGCGGCTGTTGTCGCTCAGTGAGCCGCCCCGCCCGGCGGATGCCGCCGATGCCTTGGCGTTGGCGATCTGCCACGCCTGGCGCCCGTCTACCCTGACACCGCAAGGCGAGGCCGCGACTCCGGCCCAAAAGGCCTGGGTGGAGGCGTCCAGGGCGGCGGCCAAACGCGGCCGGAGGGGCTGGGTGCCGGCGTGATTGCATCTTTGCGGGGGCCAGTCCTGGTGCTGACGGCCACGTCGGCGGTGATCGAATGCGGGGGTGTGGGGCTGGCCGTCACGTTGACGCCGGGGGCCCGCGATGCCTTACGCCAAGGCGAGGAGGCCCGTTTGGACACCCACTTGGTGGTCCGCGAGGATTCTCTGACGCTGTATGGGTTCGCTGATGCGTTGGAGCGTGAGGTATTTGTCACTGCTCAGTCGGTCAGTGGCGTTGGGCCGCGCCTGGCGCTGGCCCTCCTGTCTACCCTGGGGGCAGATGGCCTGATCAGAGCCATTTCTGGCGAGGACTTGGCGGCGCTGTCGAGAGTGCCCGGGGTGGGGCGGAAATCTGCTCAGAAACTGGTGCTGGCGCTTGGCGGGAAGCTGGGCGGGGCGGCGCTCGCGGGGCTGGGTGCTGGGGTCGGGGTCGGGTCTGGGGCTGGTGCTGGGGCTGGGTCCGGGGCTGGGGCTGGTGCTGGGGGGATGGTCGCGGGGCGGGCGGGGCTGGCGGGGCTGGCGGGCGGTGCCGCGAGCGCGGCTGGTCAGGTCCAGGCCGCCTTGGAATCCTTGGGCTGGCCGGCGTCAGCCGCAGCTGATGCGGTCGGGACGGTCCTGGCCGGCGAGTCTGCGCCGGCCGATGTGCCAACTCTGCTCCGGGCTGCTCTGAAGATGTTGGGGACTAGTCGATGAGCGGGGAGCAGTTGCCGGACGGAGTCTTGGCGCGCGAGGCGCTGGCGCCTGGGGCGTCTGGGACGGAGCGGGCGATCGAGGCGGCGCTGCGTCCTAAGAATTTGAGTGAGTTTGTGGGGCAGCATGTGGTCCGTGAACAGTTGCAGCTTGTGTTGGAGGCAGCTAAGGCGCGCGGGACGGCGCCGGATCATGTGCTGTTGTCGGGTCCGCCCGGCTTGGGCAAGACCACTTTGTCGATGATCATTGCGGCGGAGTTGGGTGTGCCGATGCGGGTCACGTCTGGCCCGGCGATCCAGCACGCGGGCGATCTGGCGGCGGTGTTGACTTCGTTAGAAGAAGGCGAGGTGTTGTTCGTCGACGAGATCCACCGCCTGGCGCGGCCCGTCGAGGAGATGCTGTACCTGGCGATGGAGGATTTCCGGGTCGATGTAGTGGTCGGCAAAGGACCTGGTGCGAACGCTATTCCGTTGACGTTGCCGCCGTTTACTGTGGTCGGGGCGACGACCCGCGCGGGCTTGCTGCCCGCGCCCCTGAGGGACCGGTTCGGGTTCACGGGGCAGTTGGATTATTACTCGCCGGCTGAGTTGGAACAGGTGATTGTCCGGTCGGCGGCGCTGTTGGATTTGCGTCTTGACCGTGATGCGGCGGCCGAGTTGGCTGCGCGCTCGCGCGGCACGCCGCGGATTGCGAACCGGCTGCTTCGGCGGGTGCGGGACTGGGCGCAGGTGCGCGGCGATGGGGTTGGCGATCTGAAAGCGGCGCTGGGCGCGCTCCAGATTTATCAGGTTGATCGACTGGGGTTGGACCGGCTGGACCGGACGATCCTCGACGTGCTGGTCCGGCGTTTCGCCGGACAACCGGTTGGTTTGTCGACCCTGGCGGCGGCGGTCGGTGAGGAAGGCGACACCATAGAAACTGTGGTCGAGCCGTTCCTCCTGCGTGAGGGCCTGATCTTGCGCACTCCCCGCGGCCGCGTCGCCACCCCGGCCGCCTACGAACACCTGGGCGCCGTCCC
>JAITJY010000037.1 GCA_031278675.1 Bifidobacteriaceae bacterium | reverse complement strand
TGATCCAGCCAGTGTGTCGAGGGATGAGGCGGAGCGGGTCATGGCCGGGGGTTTTGGCTTCGCCGTGCCGGCCGTTTGGGCGTTGTTGGAGCGGACGGCCGCTGTCCTGGCGTGCTCGGTCGGGGCTTCGAAGCCGATTTTTGACCGCGGTTGGGTTGACCAACGCCGTCTGATTGGCCAGTCGAGCGGGCGGCGGCTGGCCCCGCGCCTGTTTTTGGGCGTAGGCGTGTCTGGTTCTACTCATTTTGTTGAGGGCATGCGGGATTCGGCGGCTATCGTCGCCATCAACCGTGACAAGGGCGCGCCGTTGGCTGCGCTGGCCGAATTGACCCTGGTCGGCGATCTTCGTGAAGTCTTGCCTGAGTTGATCCAACAACTTGGTGAAACCGCTGGCGCCGACAGGCCGGAAAAGGCTGAACAACCCGCCGGCGGCGGTCGGCCGCCAGGCGGCGGCTCAGGCGCTGGGGTTACCGGGCACCAGCCGAGGAAGGAGGCGTGATGGCAGAGTCGTTTGACGTCGCCGTGGTTGGGGCGGGACCGGCGGGCAGTGCCGCTGCGCTGAGCGCCGCCCAACAGGGTCTCAGTGTGCTGCTTCTGGATCGGGGTGAGTTTGTCGGCTCCAAGAATCTGAGCGGTGGGATGCTCTTGACCAGGGTCCTTGAGGAGTTGGTGCCGGACTACGCCACCAGCGCCCCGCTGGAACGGCCGGTTGAGCATCAGCGTGTGATGGTGACCGCCGCAGAGCGGGCTTTGACCATTGACATTGGTAATGCTGGTTTCACCCGGCCGCCTTACAACGGTTTCACGGTGTTGCGGCGCCGGTTTGACGCCTGGCTGGCGGATCAGGCAGCTACGGCGGGGGCTGTGGTGGTGGCGGAGGCCGTAGTCGATGATCTGATTACTGAGGGTTCCCAAGTGGTGGGCCTCAAGGTGCGCGGCCCGGAGGGGGAGGTCCGGGCAAAGGTGGTGGTGTTGGCCGATGGCGTCAACTCACTACTCGCCAAGAAGGCCGGTTTGCGGGGACCGCACCGTATGGAGGACCTGAGCTTAGGTGTCAAGGAACTGTTGGCACTGCCTTCGGACGTGATCGAAGCCCGGTTTGGGCTGCTGCCTGGACGCGGCGCCGCTTATGCGGTCATTGGCGACTTCCTTGCGGGCATGGGCGGAGGCGGGTTCGTTTACACCAACCGTGAGACGGTGTCTCTGGGCGCGGTGGTGGCGCTGAGCGATTTGGTGGAACTGAAGATCCCGGCTGATCAGATTCTGGAGAACTTCAAAGCGGTCCCGGAGATTGCTCGCTTGTTGGAGGGTGCCAAGCTGATTGAATATGGTGCGCATCTGGTGCCGGAGGGCGGTTATGCTGCGTTGCCGAAGCTCTTCGGCAACGGTGTGCTGGTCGCCGGGGATGCGGCGGGCTTGGTCGTCAACACCGGGTTGTTGATGATGGGCATGAATCTGGCCTTGGATTCTGGCCGGTGCGCTGGTATTGCTGCTGGCGGGGCTATCGCGGCGGGTGATGTTAGCGCGGGCGGTTTGGCGCGCTACCGGCAGCTTTTGGAGCAGTCGGTGGGTTTGAGCGCGCTCGCGGTTCACCGGCGGGCGCCGCAGTTGCTGCGCCTAAAGCGGATCTTTGACTGGTATCCGGCGCTGGTCAACGACTTGGTGGAGGACGTGGTGACGGTGGGGCCCGGACGCAAGGAGGGGCTGATCAAGATTGCGCGGCGCCATTTGCGTCCCGGCCAAATGATGACGGTAGCTGGCGACGCGCTGCGAGCTGCGAGGGCACTGTAATGACACGTGATGAAAAACTGGACTATGAGCGCAGCTTGGTGGCGCTGACGCCGCACATCAAGGTTGACTTCGCCGCTTGCCGCACCTGCGATGAGCGGTGCCTGGGGTTTTGTCCGGCGGGCTGTTTCACGCGCGGTGTGGATGGGATTGTGTTCCAATACGAAGGCTGCCTCGAATGTGGGACGTGTCGCGTGGCGTGTCCGGGTGTGGCCTGGGATTACCCGGACGGCGGTCTGGGTGTGAGCTATCGCTTCGGCTGAGAGGGGGCCAACGGTGCAGGTGGCGGTGTGTTTGAAGCTGGTTTATGACGTTGACAGTACTTTTCGGCTGACGGAGCGCACTGAGCAACTGGATGATTCGGGGTTGGTTCGGGTGGTCAATCCGGCTGATCGGGCGGCGCTGTTGTTGGGTGCGGGACTGGCCCTGGACGGCTCGGTCACGGCGTTGACGGTTGGTGCGGATCAGGCGGCGGCGCCGCTGCGCTGGGCGCTGGCGCATGGTGCGGCTGACGCGGTGCGTCTGTGGGACCAACAGCTACCTGCTCGTCTCAGCCGGGATGTGGTAGCGCGGCTGCTGGCTGCCGCAGTGCGGGCGCTGGGGGCTGATGTGGTGGTGTTCGGTTACCGCACTGCGGGTTATGTTGGCGCAGCGGTGGCTGAGGAACTTGGTTTTACTCAGCTTGATCATGTGGTTGGGGCCGCAAGCGCCCCTGGGGGCCTGCGGGTCCAACGTAAGGCGGACCGGGGTGCGCGCGAATTGGTGGCTGCGCCACTGCCGGCGGCGCTGAGCACGGATGCTTCCGGCGAACCGGTGCCTCAGGTCGGACTGCCCGCGCGCCTGAGGGCGGCGCGCTACGAGATCCCGGTCTGGGATTTGGCTGAGCTGTCCTTGCAAACCCGGGAGTTGCCGACGGGCAGCGCTTCGATCAGCGCTTATGTGCCGACTCGGCGGCGTGCGAAGCGTTCGGCGGCGAATAAGGCGCTCACGCCGCAGCAGCGGATGGCGCAGCTAATGGGTGGAGCCCGCGCGGCCAAGTCTGATTCCAAGAAGGTTGTAGAGGGCCCGCCCGCCAAACTGGCGAAGGCTCTGGTCGATTTCCTCAAGACCAAGGAACTGGCCTAGCCACACTATGTGGCCGCACCTTCTGCCCCTGAGCCGAGCTGTCCGGGGCGTTGGCTCCCATCGTCTGAACGCAACGAAATGCGCTGGTCAGCGCCTTTCGTTCACGGCAGTTCCGCCTACTCGGGGTCCCCGCGAAATCTCGGAGCGAAGCGGAGAGAGTTTGTGGGGTGGGTCTCGGGGTCCCCGCGAAATCTCGGAGCGAAGCGGAGAGAGTTTGTGGGGTGGGTCTCGGGGTCCCCGCGAAATCTGGGAGCGAAGCGGAGAGTTTGTGGGGTGGGTCTCGGGGTCCCC
>JAITJY010000293.1 GCA_031278675.1 Bifidobacteriaceae bacterium | reverse complement strand
AGGCGCTGCGAGCGAATGTGGTCACGCATGGCCAACCGCATGTCGCGCTCATCCGTCTCGCCCTTGGCGGCGAGGTCGAACGCGATCCGGATAGAAGATTCAGCCTTGTACAAGTCTGCGATGTCCAAGACGAACGAAATGGCGCTCCCCACATGGACAAAGCCGAGTCCCGGACTCGCTCCGATCCCCGCTATCACCGCATGGCAAATACCGTACAGGCAGGAGTTCCCGGCCGAGAGTAAGCGATTCACATCATCTCCTGAAGCAAACGGGTCGCCGGGCTTGTAGTCCCGCCGCGCCCAGGCGACGCCGGTGCGCTTGGAATGTTGCCGATAGACGTGCCGTACCCTTGCCCCCTCCTTCCCCCTGAGCTGCCGCATGGTCAGATCTCCGACATCGTCATTGGGGAACCGCATTTGGTACATCGCGCGCGCCACACGCAAGCGCTCAACCGGGCGGGTGACCAACCACGCCTGGCGTTGTAGCAGCGCAGACCCGCGGGATGTCCCCACGCCCGCAGCATAGAAGCGGACTCCGTGGTCACCCACCCAGCAAACCGCTGTGCCCGAATCGGCCAACAGCGTTATTGCCGCATGAGTGGCCCGCGTCCCGGGACCGAGGAACAAGGTAGCGAGCATCGCCGCAGGAACCCGGACAGTTCGACGCTTATTGACCACGACAACGGCGTTCTCGTCCCGATCGATGCTGGATCGTTCGACGTAGAGCGACGAAATCCGTTCCGAAACTCGTTGCAGATCCTGCGGTGTGGTGCGCCACCACGGGTCAGCCATGATGCCCGATTCCCGATGGCGGCCCCAGCGTTATCAGACCACAGCCATAAGCCTTGCCGCGCCCAATGCCTTGGATGAGGGATTCAGTAAATCTCTGCGGGTTGGTCACGATTAGATTCCCAGTGAAGGTTGCCGTGCTTAGAGTTACCCGGTTACGCTGAACGTTTCTCTTGGTAAACGTGACGGTGCGCCGCTCATCAAGGATCATATCGTGAGGGCCGTCATCGTCCGGGGCGCTGTCAATCAGCGGGACGGCGAAGCCCCAATGAGCGGTGCGTTTCAGAAACCAACCAGTTTGTTGGGCGGCCGATCGCTCAGCGACGCGGGCCCCGCGTACCCGACCGCCTTGGGCCGATCGCGCTTCTACCAGTTTGGTTCTCGCCGGAGCACCATTGGGCGCCTGGGTCGACGACGAAGGGTTTACTCGCACGCGAAATGAAAACCGTCGCCCCAACGCCACCAGATCGACGAGCGGATCCAAGGAAACCACTCGCGCTTCGGCGCCGTCTGCTTCCTCCCAACCCGCCGCCTCAACGATGTGCGCCCAAGATGGCTTCGATTGGGTCAAGACGATCAGGTGAGCCCGCCTGGGATCATATTCAAAGCGCCAGAGGGTTCTTCCCGTAGCAGTCGGACCAGCCAAGCCTTGGCACACCATCCCGTGGGTGACCTGCGGGTTGCTGAGCATTTCGCGCCCCCGCCGCCGGAGTGGGTTGATGGGCACATCGGATAACCAGGGCATATCAGTTACCTCCTAGATAAGCGAAACCATGCACTGCCTGTGTCGCCTCATGGTCGACGGGAATGCTGACCCAGGTGTGCCGGACATTGCGATAAACAAACGCCCGATCCCGCAGTGAGAAGGTCACCGGTACATCGTTGACCGACTCGACATCGGGGGCTGCGGGATTGTCGGCGTCTACTATCACCGGCAATCGGATTTCGTTCTTTGCTTCCGCTTGGCGCGGGTTCCCAGCGAACCCAGTGGCATGCCGGACGTTGCCCCACTGCCGACTACGGCCCTGCCACGGCACGCTCGCCAGCACTTCGGTGAGCGGCGCTGCCGGCCAGACGATGCCGCCATCGGGCGCCGGCAGCAGCAGAGGCTGCGTCGGCACGCATGACCGCCGACCGAGCGCGAGCGGAAATGCCGGATGTCGTATGGCTTGGCCCAGCGTTACCACGAGTGACTCAGCGCCCTGGACCGCAGCGACGAAGACCGCGTCCTGCAGATAGAACCGCTGCGTCACACCCGTCGTTTTCTTCGGGCTGGTTCGCTTCTGCCGCCCTCGCGCGTCAACAGCGGCCGACCGCAGCGGGAGGTCAGGCATATGCTCCGAGACCGTGTGGTAGTCGCGCAACAAGGTTCCCGGCCGGTCTACTCGGACCCCCAACTGCAGATCTACTAGTTGCTCGATCGAATCCCACCGGCGTAAGCCCCAGGCCGCCGCCAACAGTCCGACGATGCCAGCCTTACTGGGAGCGTCGGCAACCTCCCTGCGGTTCCCTTCGCTTGGACGTCCCCACGCTTGCAGCGGCCCAGCGAGCCGCAGCACCAGCGTGGCCTGTTCTCCACTCATGGTCATGCCCGCTCTGCAACGACTCGCCGCAGACCTTCACGCAGTTCCGCGAAGGAGAGATTGGGACCGAATGCCCCTGTCAAAGCCGACTGCGTGGCATTGTCGAGTAGTTCGGAGGCCGCCGAGTTGAATACCGCCAGCGGGTGATCTCCCCACCTGTCTCGTTCTGCAGCAAATGAATCGGCGAGGCGTTTGATTGAACAGGGAACCACGCCATGGTGGCTATAAACCGGCACCTCGAATGCGGACACGAGGTTAACTGGTTGATCCTCGCGGAGGACTACAGCCACTAAAGCCGGCCGTGTTCGGTGAGCAAAACTGTTCTGGTGTCCCGAAGGGACGGATAAGGTGAACGCTTCCAGGAAGGCGTCGAGCGCATCGACTGCGGCTGACCATGAACCAGACAGATTGGCTGCGAGTTGATGTATCCCCACAGTGGCATAGCGATAGTAGGTCGCTGAGTTGAATTCAACGGTGTCTATCATCGCCGCGCCAGTGTCTTCTTTGGGATTCATATCATCTACAGTGGTGAAGTAGTCGAATTCAGCGGTCACTTCGTGGGTCGAGAGGGCGTGTGCAACCTGGACAGCTGCGTCCACCTTGATGCGCGGCAGATCCGCGACCATTCTACCGAATAGCGCTACATCGACGGGGTGGCCTTCAGAGAGTGACTCGTCCAAATGGACATCAGCGAGGGCAGCAGCGATACCCTCAGCCGACTCCCTACCAATCAATCCAGAGTCTTTCAGTGCGGAGACTGCGGCGTCGACCGCCAAGTCGATCTGTGGAATGCCGAAGAAGAGCGGGTACGGCAGTTCTTTCTCGCGCTTGCCTTTAGTCAGCTTGAGCCCTTTGACCAGTGCCGTGCTCGCCCTTTCGGCCAAGTCCTGCGTCACCCCGTGTCGCACGGTGAAACGGTCAGAGAGCGTTTCGTGCAGGCGCCGAGTCCGCACGGAACGCAAGTGCTCGGGCAGTGCGTTATTGAACAGTACCCGTATGGCCCGCTTGGTGGCCTGTGACGAGGCCCTTCCGCGGCGCGCTCCACCATAGACGGCTGACTTGGGGCTGCCAGTGTCGTCTCGGTTAATGTGGCTCTTCGCAAACGAGGGTGTAGTGGTCATTGGAGGAGGAGCCGCATCCTTGGTCTGAATCCGCCGGTGTCGAGGAGCGCCCGGGCGATGTAGTTGCGGATGTTGCGGAACCCGA
>JAITJY010000275.1 GCA_031278675.1 Bifidobacteriaceae bacterium | reverse complement strand
TTGGGCTTGGTTGGGCAGGAGATAAATTGAAACACTCGCCACCGGAAAGGAGATAAATTGAAACACTCGACGCCGCAGACAGCGCCAGGCGCGGGCCGACTTTGCTCAAGGCCCTGGGCCGGCCGCCCGCCCCGGACGCCGCAGCGCGGGCCGGGGGCGCATCCTGGTTCTGCGGGGGCGCGGCTACCTAGCTGGGCCCGGCGGCATCGTCCACGGGGGGCTCTTGGCGCTGGCGGCGGCCACTGGGGGCGGGCACGTGTCACAATCATTCGGTGAAAGATGCTCCCGCGCCCCGCAAAACGGTACTCGCACGCCCGGGTCCGGCCACCTTGCGCAACCTGGCAGACACGCTCCGTGACGAATCGTGGGGGGCAGCCCTCTTAGCGCTCGGGGCGCTGGCGGCGCTGATCTGGGCAAACTCACCCGCAGGCGCGTCCTACCGGGAGATTTCGGAGACCGTGATCGGGCCGCATTGGGGCGAGTTGGACCTGACCGTGGCCGAATGGGCGCAAGACGGGCTGTTGACGATCTTTTTCTTCACAGTTGGCCTGGAGCTGAAACGCGAACTCGTGGTTGGCGAACTGCGGCGCATCTCCACGGCGATCGTGCCCGTGGTGGCGGCAATCGGCGGGATGGCGGTGCCGGCCCTCGTCTATGCGGCGATCAACGCCGCCCAACCGGGCGGGTCCATGCACGGCTGGGCCATCCCCGTCGCCACCGACATCGCTTTCGCGGTGGCCGTCCTGGGGGCATTCGGCCGGTCGCTGCCCGCAGCACTGCGGGCTTTCCTCCTGACCCTGGCCGTGGCAGATGACCTGCTCGGGATAGTGGTGATCGCCGTCTTCTACGCGGCTGGGATCCAGCTAATTTGGCTGGTGGGAGCGTTGGGCGCCATCGCCGTCTACGCCTGGTTGGTGCGCCGGGCGCGGCCCCCGGCCATACTTGCTTGCCTGATCGTGGTGGCCGCCTGGTACTGCATGCACCGGTCCGGCGTCCACGCCACCATTGCGGGAGTCCTCGCGGGATTCGCCACCCCAGCACTGATGACGCGGCGGCGCCGCCCGGACGAACTCATCCCCCGCACTGACCGGTACGAGCACTGGTGGCGACCCATCTCGGCCGCTTTCGCTGTGCCCGTGTTCGCTCTGTTCGCAGCCGGTGTGGAGTTGAATCCGGCCGCCTTGCGCGCTGCGGCGCTCGACCCGACCGCCCAAGGCGTGGTCGCTGGATTAGTGATCGGCAAACCTGTCGGGATCTTCTTGACCACCTTTGCGCTGGTGGCGCTGAGCCGCGCGGCGCTCGACCCGGCGATCCGCTGGGCGGACCTGTATGCCGTGGCCACAGTCGGCGGGATCGGGTTCACCGTTTCACTCCTGATCGGCAAACTGGCCTTCGCCCCCGATTCCGCCCACGAGGCTGCCATCAAGGCCGGTGTGATCTTCGGCTCGCTCGCCGCCGCCCTGATCGGTGCCGCCCTGTTGATCTGGCGCGCCGCCTGGCACCGGCGCCACCCCGACCCCCCAACCGACCCGCAGCCTTGAGCCGAGTCCGCCTCTAGCCCGCGTGGTGCGGCCGGACCGGGCCGGCGCGTGTTCTGCCCGGCCAGGCCGGGAGACAGATTCCGTCTACCAGCGCCCTGGCTGGCCAACCGCTGGCAGGCCCCCCGGTGCGGAACAACGCAGTAGCATGAAGGATGACCGAATCGTTCGGCGAGTTCTTCTCACCCGGGCTGGCCCACCTGAACCGCGAACAAGAGCGCCAGCGGAATGACATCCACCAGCTCATCGTTGATGCGCCGCCCTGGGACTGCGTCTTGGACAGCGGCCGGATCACCCTCGAAGCACCGGTCTGTGGCCCTGCCGCGCAGAGCGCCGACACGCCACCTGATACCTCGTCTCGCCCCGCAGCAGACTGAGCCTCGATCCACCAGAGCCAGCAGCACCGTCGCGGGGCGCGGCGACCCGCCCACGGATCGATTAGTTTAGGTTGCGGAGCCGCGCCGCTGTTTCCGGGGGGCGTCACGGTAACGCCAGCGGACGGCATCGTCCACTTCCATCGCGTCACACAACGCATCCCACACCTGACGCGGCGCCACCCCTGCTGCCAGCGCCTCCGCCGCTGTCCGCGAGCCGAGCGCACCCACCACCAGGTCAGCGGCCAGCGATTTGGCGTAGGCGGCACCGAAGGCCTGGTCCATGGACTCCCAAAACTCGCTGTGACGCATCCGCTCAGGCTAACCCAAACCGGGCGCGCGGGGGGCTAAGCCAATTCGGCGGCCCACGGCGGGTTGGCGCCCGGGCGTGACACGGTGACTGCGGCGGCGGCCCCGGCCCGCTCCAGCGCCACCAGGACCTGGCTTTCCGTCATGGCGCGGAGGGCTGGACGCGCCGCCGCACCAAGCAGTTGCTGGGACCACAACCCGTCGATCAGCCCGGCCATGAACGTGTCGCCAGCGCCCACTGTGTCCGCGACATCGGCGGGCTTGGCTGGGGCATCCACCGAGATTTCCCCGGCGAAGGCCAGCGCCCCGCCGGCGCCCCGGGTCATGACCACCAGGGCCGGACCAGCCGAAGCCCACGCGCGCGCGATCGCTGCCGGGTCGGCGACTGGGTAGAGGTAGCGCAGGTCCTCGTCGGAGGCTTTGACGACATCGGCGGCGGCGACCAGCCGTTCGATCCGGGGCGCCAGCACCGCCGGTTCGCCCACCAGTGAGGGCCGGAGGTTCGGGTCGAACGTGAGCGTTGGGGCCGGGGCGGAGGACTGTTTCAGGCCCTGGAAGAAATCCACCACCCGCGGTGCACCTGGGTCAATCCCGACCGCCAGCGACCCAGTGTGGACCACCGCAACATCCCTCAGGGCGCTCGGCGGCGTGAAATCCCAGTCCAGGTCGAAGACATAGTCCGCGCTGCCCGTCGCGTCGAGCCGCACCGTCGCCGTCGAGGTCCGCGCCGCCCCCAGCGAAGCCGCCGCCAGGGTCACGTGGGACGCCCGCAGATGTTCCTCGATCGCCTGACCGCGCGGGTCGCGCCCCAGCCAGGCCACCAGTTCCACCCGCCGTCCCAACCGCCCGAGCGCCACCGCCACATTCAACGGGCTGCCACCAGGCAGTTCGAGGGTCGTGTCACCTTTCGGCACAATGTCGATCAGAGCCTCGCCGATCACCAAGGCACGCGCTTTCGCCATGGCCATCCAGGGTACTCCGGGCGCCCGCCCCAGCCGTAGACCCCGGCGCCGCCGCTGGCCCTGTCGGGTCCGCGGTCAGCCTAGCCAGAGGCTACCCCGCCAGCACCGCCAGCACCGCCAGATCCAAGGGAACCGGCACCTGCGTCCCGCCGACGTTCCGGATGAGGCCGTTCCCGTTCAGCGGAAACTCACAACTCAGGCCGCAGGCGAGGCGGCAGCGAACCTGGCCTCGCAGATGTCGTAGTGCGGTGCCGGTTGTCAACATGTTGGTTCGTGGACGCCTTCACCTTCTCAAGAAACGAACCGCCACGGCCCTCATAGAGGTCACGAGCAGCGACCCAGCATCTTGGCTTCTTTCCACACCTCCTCGAGGAGATCGGCAGCGCTGGACCCCGCAGCAGACCCGTACCGGTCCACCAGTCCCGGGATGACCGCCGCCTGTCTACCTGCTGGTTTGCAACTGGGGTCAGGTCAATTGACCAGCACCAGCGTGCACCGGTCGGATATGGGGCGGCCGAACCGCCGCTTTGACAACGCAGCACCTTCGGGTGACAATTGTGTATCACAACTGTCTAGGGGGAGCCATGCGTTATGTGCCAGTCCGCGAGTTGAGAACAGCCCCGGGTAGGGTCTGGGAGTGTCTCAACGACCAGGAACATGTGGTTCTGACCAACAATGGGCAGCCTCAGGCACTGATGATCGGAGTTGATGCAGCGTCACTAGATGAGACCATCGCCGCTGTCGAACAAGCCCGCGTCGCCCGGTTGGTCGCTCAACAGCAGACCGCAGCCGTGGCCGCAGGCCTCGATTCCCTCAGCATCGAAGAGATTGACGCTGAGATAGCGGCCTCGCGCAAGGCCAGGCGTGCCCACTGATCCGGCTGTGGTCAGGGCCGTACTGGACACCAACGCCGTGGTTTCCGCGATCTTGTCGCCATTCGGGGCTCCCGCTCGGCTCCTCAACCTGGTCCTAGCCGGCCCGGTCCTCCCTTGTTATGACGGCCGAATCCTGGCCGAATACCGCGATGTGCTGGCTCGGCCCAAGTTCGCCATAGCCCCCCGGGTATCGATGGCGTTGGTTAGCCGGATAGCTCATATTGGGTTAGCTGTGACACCGACCCCCGTCACCGTCTGGTTACCGGACAATGACGACCGCGCCTTCGTCGAAGTCGCTGAGGCCGCCGCTGCCACACTCGTCACAGGCAACCCGCGCCACTTCCCAGCCATCCAACGGGCAACGTCGGTCGCAGCCTTCCTCACTCAACTAACCTAGCCGCCCCGCCACGGGTGGGCCTCGGCCACGCGCCATCGTCTGGGCTGGGTTGGGCTGGGTTGGGCTGGGTTGGGCTGGGCTGGGTTGGGTTGGGCTGGGCTGGTCAAACATGACCGGGGCCGGGCAGGTCAATGTGAGGGAAGCCAAGACGCCGTCTTTGGCGCCTCGACTGACGGGTCAAGAATCTGGTGAGGCGGGTACTGGGACGGTGACCAGCGGAAACGCGACAGACAAGCACTGTCGAACGCTCTCCTCGAGCGCCCCAGCGCCAGGGCGGATCGGTCTCACTGGGCGGCGGGCCTGAGGGCAGATTGCGCTTATGCTGTCAGTGCTTCGTGGCAGAGTGGACGCGATGGATTCAACAAGTGCCCAAGTGCCCAACTGGTTCGCGCCACCGACGCGCGAATGGTTCGCGGGCGCCTTCGCGGCGCCAACGGCGGCGCAGGCAGGGGCTTGGGAAGCCATCCGAGCCGGCGAACACGCCCTGGTCATAGCGCCAACCGGGTCCGGCAAGACACTCGCGGCATTCTTGTCCGCCGTAGATCGCCTAATGAAGACGCCGCTCCCGCCAGACCCGCGATTGCGGTGCCGAGTGGTCTACGTTTCGCCGCTGAAGGCCCTCGCCGCCGACGTGGAACGCAACCTCAGGGCGCCGTTGGTCGGGATTTCGAATCGGTTAGCGGCGGCGGGCCGCCGCGTGCCGGACATTCGTGTCGGAGTGCGCACCGGGGACACGCCTGCGGCGGCGCGGCGCGCCTTCGCCAAGAAACCGCCAGACATTTTGATCACCACACCAGAATCGCTCTACCTGGTGTTGACATCATCTGCCCGGGATGGTTTGGGCGGGGTCGACACGGTGATCCTCGACGAAGTCCACGCGCTGGCTGGCACCAAGCGCGGCGCCCACCTGGCACTGTCGTTGGAACGCCTCGATGCGCTGTTGCCCGGCCAAGCCCAACGCATCGCCTTGTCCGCAACGGTGCGGCCCGTAGGAGAGGTGGCGCGGTTCGTTGGCGGCGCCGCTGGCGAAGGGCGCCGTGGCGTGCGCGTTGTCCAACCCAAATCCGACAAGGTGATCGACGTCTCGGTCAGACTCCCGGTCGAAGACCTCACCGATCTGGGCGCTAGCCAGACGTTCGACGCAGGCTACGGGCCGCACGGCGGCCTCGACGTGCCCGGGGATGCCGCCGGAATGATCCGCGGCGGATCAATCTGGCCCCATGTCCATGAGGCAGTGGTAGACCACATCCTCGCCCACCAATCGACGCTGGTGTTCGCCAACTCGCGTCTAGCAGCCGAACGGCTCGCCGCGCGGATCAACGAATCCTACGCTGGACGCACCACGCCCACGCCGCCGGACCCGGCGGCCCAACCGGCCTCAGACCAGGCTGGCGGCGGGGCGACCGCTGCTGTCGTCGATCCGGCCCTCGCCATGGCCCACCACGGGTCCATGAGCCGCGAACGCCGCACCCTGATCGAAAACGAACTGAAGGCGGGCCGCCTACCGGCGGTAGTGGCGACATCGTCCCTGGAACTCGGGATTGACATGGGAGCGATAGACCTGGTGGTGCAGGTCGCCACCCCACCATCGGTCGCAGCGGGCCTGCAGCGGGTGGGGCGGGCCGGACACCACGTCGGGGCGGTCAGTCGCGGCGTGATCTACCCGGTCCACCGCGGCAATCTGGTGCCGGCTGCGGTCACTGCGGCACGGATGCGTCAAGGACAAATCGAAGCGATCCACATCCCAGCCAACCCGCTGGACGTGCTGGCGCAGCAGATCGTGGCGATGGTCGCGATGGACCCGTGGCACGCCATCGACCTTGGGGCCTTGGTGCGCGGCGCTGCACCATTCGAAACCCTGGGCGAACGTTCGTTTGAAGCTGTACTAGATATGCTGGTAGGACAATACCCCTCGGCTGATTTCGCGGAACTCAAACCGCGCCTCGTTAGGGACCGCACCACCGGCGAACTGACGGCCCGGCCCGGCGCCGCCCTGACTGCGCGGATCTCCGGCGGCACCATCCCTGACCGGGGTGTTTACCCCGTCTACCTGGCCGGGGAACAAGCCGACCCGAAGAGCGCCAAGCGGGTCGGGGACCTCGATGAGGAGATGGTCTACGAATCGCGGATCGGGGACACCTTCACGCTCGGGTCTTCGACTTGGCGGATTCGCCAGATCACGCCCAATGCCGTCTATGTCACGCCGGCGCCCGGGCTGCCCGGCCGTTTCCCGTTCTGGCACGGCGAGGGCCCCGGCCGGCCCGCTGAACTAGGCGCCGCGATCGGGGCGTTCATCAGGGAGATCGGGCAGCTCAGCCGCCCTGATGCGCTGGGGCGCCTGCGCCGCGAAGGTTTGGACGATTGGGCGGCATCCAACCTGCTCACCTACCTCGCTGACCAGCGCGAGGCGACCGGCGCGTTACCGGATGACCGCACCATCGTGGTGGAGCGCTTCCCCGACGAGTTGGGCGACACCCGCGTCATGGTGCATTCGCTGTGGGGTGCGCCCGTCAACGGCGCGTGGGCCACGGTTTTGAGCGCCCGCCTAGCGGCGCGCTACGGCCTGGATGCCCAGGTCATGCAAGCAGACGACGGGATTATGCTGCGGCTCCCGGAAGGCGCCGAAGATTCGCCGTTGGATTTGCTTTTAGCGCACGATGACGTAGCCCCCGCCGTCACGACAGCCGTTAGCGGCACGGGCCGGTTCGCGGCACGGTTCCGTGAGGCGGCCGGACGCGCCCTGGTGTTGCCGCGCCGCGGCCCCGACAAGCGTCAACCGCTCTGGCAGCAACGGCACAGGGCTGGCCAGTTGTTGCAGGTCGCAGCCCGGTTCGATGATTTCCCGCTGGTCATGGAGGCGATCCGCGAGACGCTCCAGGAGGACTTCGACGTGCCCGCTTTGGCGGAGCTGATGCGACGCATTGAACAGCGTCAAGTTCGCGTGGTGGAGGTGACCACGCCCACTCCATCGCCGTTCGCGGCGGCTGTGGCGTTCGGGTATACCGCTCAGTTCTTGTATGACGGTGATGCGCCGCTCGCTGAGCGGCGCACGGCGGCACTCAGTTTGGACCCGGCCATGCTCGCGGAGTTGCTCGGGGCGGGTCCGGCCAGTGACCTGGCGGAACTCTTGGACCCGGCGGTGGTGTTGGCGACCGACGCCGAACTAGCGCGCTCTACACCGGAGCGGCGGGCGGTAAGCCCAGAGGCGCTGGCTGACCTGCTGCGCGAGTTGGGGCCGCTCAGCGCGGAGCGGCTCGGCGAGTCGGTGGCTGGGCCGTGGCGGACCTGGGTGGACCAGTTGGTGGGGGCGCGGCGGGTGATCGAAGTCAGGATCGGCGGTAACGCCCATTGGGCGGTGGCGGAAGATGCCGCAGCGCTGCGCGACGCCTTGGGCGTGGCTTTGCCGCCGGGTCTACCGGAAGCGTTCCTCGCTCCGGCGCGTGATCCGCTCGGGGCCCTGACCAGGCGTTTTCTACGCCATCACGGGCCGGTCAGCGCGGGCGATCTGGCCCGGGAGTTCGCTTTGGGGCCGGCCCAGGCGGAGCGCGAGTTGGAGTTGGCGGTCAAACGCAACCAGGCCCGGCGGGGGCGCCTGCGCCCTGCAGAGGCCGGCGGGAGCGGCGGGCCGGACTACTGCGACCCGGACATCTTGACGCGCCTGCGGCGCCGGTCGTTGGCGGCGCTGCGCCGGGAGATCGAGCCGGTCGAAGGGCACGTGTTGGGGTCTTTCGCGCCGATCTGGCAGCAGTTGGGCCGGTTGAGCGGGGCAGATGGCGTGCTGGCCGCCGTGACCGCCCTCGCCGGGGCCGCGTTGCCTGCTTCTGCCCTGGAATCTTTGGTGTTGCCCAGCCGTGTTACGGATTACACGCCAGCCGCGTTGGATGAGTTGATCACCGCAGGTGAGGTGGCCTGGGTCGGTGAAGGCAAGACCACTGCGGCTGACGGGGTGATCCGGTTGTTTGCGCTGGCCACCGATGATGTGCTCCTTGCTGAAGGCGTGCCTCCGCCAGCCGAATCGACGGCCGCAGAACTGCTCGGCGCGCTCCGGGGCGGCGGCGCCTTCTTGCCATTCGAGTTGGCTGAACGCCTCGGTCTGGAGCCATCCGCCACCGAGTTGCGCGCTGCGCTCTGGGAACTCGTCTGGGGCGGCTGGGTCACCGCTGACTCGTTCGGGCCGGTACGGGCGTTCCTGACCGGCGGCAAGACCGCCCACCGGGTCCAGCGGCGACCGCCGCGACCCCGGGCCCTGGCCCGGCCCACCTGGGCTGGGGGTAGCGCGGGCTTGAGGGGCGGCTGGGCCGCCCCCCGGGCGGTGGCACCCGAACTGGCGGCCCGCTGGGCTCTAGCGCCTACCCCGGCGGCGCACTTGGACGGTGTCCCACCGGAGCGGCGCCTGGCCGCGACCGCCGCCGCGCTATTGGAACGCTACGGTGTTGTGACTCGCGGCTCGGCGGCCTCAGAGACCTCATTTGCGCAGGTCTATCCGGTGCTGAGTGCAATGGAAGAGGCTGGAGCCATCCGGCGCGGATACTTCGTGGAACGGCTCGGTGGGTCGCAGTTCGCCCTGCCCGGAGCCCCCGACCAGCTCCGTGCTGCGGCGGATGCCGCCGGAGCTCTGGTCCTCGCTGCCCAAGACCCAGCCAACCCCTATGGGGCCGCCCTGCCCTGGCCGGACCATCCCGGGACGCACCGGCCTGGACGGATCGGCGGGGCCAGTGTGGTGCTGGTGGACGGCAGGGCGGTGTTCTACCTGGAGCGCGGCGGGCGTACGGTATTGTCCTTTGACTCGGATCAGGGCCGCCTTCGGCGGGCGGGACGCGTCTTGGCTGAGGCAGTGGACAGCGGTAAACTCGCGCCCCTCAAAGTGGCGCGCCTGGACGGTGAGGACTCGTTGGCCGCCCACGCCACCGCAGCGCCTGCGGCGGGAGCGCTGACCGCGGCGGGTTTCGCGGTCACCCCGGCGGGACTCGTCAAGAGGGGGCGCCGCTGAATCAAACCAGCCAGGATCACCATGGACCTGAGATACGCCGGACCGGCGCCTCGCCGGGCTAGCGTCACCACGCTGGACCAGCGCTGGGGTGGCCGGCGTGGCATCGGGCTAGCGTCACCACGCTGGACCAGCGCTGGGGTGGCCGGCGCGGCATCGGGCTGGCGTCACCACGCCAAGCGGCGCTGGGGTGGCCGGCGTGGCATCGGGCTAGCGTCACCACGCTGGACCAGCGCTCGGGTGGCTGGCACGGCATCGCGCTACCGTCACCACGCTGGACCAGCGCTGGGGTGGCTGGCACGGCATCGGGCTAGCGTCACCACGCTGGACCAGCGCTGGGGTGGCCGGCGCGGCCGGGCCGGGGACAGATACGACAAGCAAGCGGGAAGGAGGGAAGAGCGAGTGCCGGAGGGGGACATCTTGCGGCGCGCTGCAGCGAACCTGGACCGGGTCATGACCGGACGCATCATCACGTATTGCCTGCTGCGTTGGCCCTCCCTGGGCGGGGTGGACCTGAGCGGCCAGAGGGTCGAGGCAGTCGAAGCCTATGGGAAACATGTGCTGATGCAGCTCGACTCGGGCTACACGTTCCGGTCTCATCTGAGGATGGACGGACTGTGGCTGATTGAGACGGCCGAGGGCGGGCGCCCTCGGCCGGGTTCGCGCGCCAACCGTTGGACCGCTCGGGCGGTCCTGGCGAACGAGTCCTGGGTCGCGATAGGCCACCGGCTCGGGATGGCCACCCTGATCCGTACACGGGATGTGGGACGCCTGACGGGCAAGTTGGGGCCGGATGTGATGGCGGACGGGTTCGATCCTGTCGCAGCCGCACAGCGGGTAGCTGACCAGGGCGAACGCGGGATCGGTGCGACGCTGTTGGATCAACATGTGGTGGCCGGGATCGGGACGATCTACATGGCGGAATCGCTGTTCGAATGGCGGGTGCGGCCTGACCGGTCCGCGCAACGCGTCGAAGACCTACCAGGGTTGCTGACTTACGCCCGCCAACTCCTCAAACGCTCTGCGGCGGCGCTGACGCCCACCGCCACCGGATTGACTAGCAGGGGCAAGACCAGTTTGGTCCACGGGCGCCAAGGGGCGCCGTGCCGCCGGTGCGGGACGCCAATCGAAGTGATGCGAGTGGGGCCGGCCCCGCTTGACCGCCCCGCGTTCTATTGCCCGCTTTGCCAGCCTGATTGATCAACTGTTGGACGCAAACCCTGGTCACGGAGCCGGATTGCGGCCCCCGGCCCCGCGAAACCCCGCAGCGCAAGAACCCGGGCGGCTTGCGGAAGGGGCGGCATCGTCGGATGTCACGAAACCCCGCAGCGCAAGAACCCGGGCGCCCGGCGCAGCGAAGTTGGGGACATCAGGCGACGGTCGTCAACTGGCTGTCGAACAGGGCCTCAGGTGTGTCTGGGACCCAACCCGTCTCGTGGACGGCGAGACGGTCGGAGACCTCGCGCAACGTCTCTGACAAGGGCGTATGCAAAGCCTCACAGATTGAGGCGAGTAGCTCCGAACTGGCTTCCTTCTGGCCGCGTTCGACCTCACTCAGGTAGCCCAGCGAAACGCGGGCCGCCGCCGAGACCTCGCGCAGCGTGCGGTTTTGGCGCAGGCGGTTGGTGCGCAGAACGTGTCCCAGTTCGTTGCGCAGTAGTACCACGTGCTTGCCCTCCTTCGCCTGCTTGATGACTTGCTTCTCCCGGATCGGAGTTGGTTTGTTAGTTATACGGTACCGCTTTACTCCCTTGGGCCGGTTCGCGGTGGCCACCGGTTTTGTCGTTTGGCCGTTCATCGACCGGGTAAACACCGAGCGATGGAACTATATTCCAGAGGTCTGCCGGATGGTCGCTTCGGCCAGTTCGAGCGCGCGGGTCACCACCTGGGTCCTGACTTCGGCGCGTGTCCCGGTCAGCCGGAGCGCCCTGATGGCCGGCTCGTCCCGCGCCCAAGACACCGCGACGTAGGCGGTTCCTGGTTCGGCGCCATCGGCCGGGTCCGGTCCGGCGACGCCTGTGGTGGCGATGCCGACGTCTGCTCCCAGCAGCCGCCTGACCCCCAGAGCCATCTGTGCGGCGGTGGTTCCGTTTATTGCGCCGCGTTCTTCGAGCAGCCCGGCGTCTACTCCGAGTACGTCTTGTTTCACAGTGTTATTGTAGGCGACGACGGCTCCCTGGAGTACTTCAGAGGCGCGCGGCACGTCCACAATTACGGCGCTGACCAGCCCACCTGTCAGCGATTCGGCCGTCGCGACGGTCAAGTGGTGCTCCCGCAACAGCTTGACTAGGGCAATGGCGCGCGTCTCATTATCCAAGCCACCGATGTGGCGAAATGGCATGGTAGTCCTCCTT
>JAITJY010000267.1 GCA_031278675.1 Bifidobacteriaceae bacterium | reverse complement strand
TTGGGCTTGGTTGGGCAGGAGATAAATTGAAACACTCGCCACCGGAAAGGAGATAAATTGAAACACTCGACGCCGCAGACAGCGCCAGGCGCGGGCCGACTTTGCTCAAGGCCCTGGGCGGGTGGGGCCGGTAGGCCCAGGCAGGGAAAGATCGGGGCAGGGAGCGGGGAGTCCGCCGGGGACGGGGGGCCGGTGGGCCCGGGGGCCGGTGGGCCCGGGGGCAGGTTCTGCTAGAACCTGATGAACGTTGGGGTGCGGTACATCTCGCGGAACTGGACCACCTCGCCGGTGTGGGGTGAGTCCACCATGAGGTTGCCGCCGGCATAGATCCCGACGTGGCCGGGGAACCAGACAATGTCCCCAGGCAGAGCATCCGCCGCAGAAATGATGGTGCCAGCACTCTTCTGCTGCGAATCCGTCCGCGGGATGTTGATCCCGGCCGCCGCATACACATACTGCGTGAAACCAGAACAGTCGAAGCCCGAAGGGCTCGAGCCGCCATACACATACGGCACGCCGACATATTGCGCCGCGATCTCAAGTATCACATTGCCATCGACCGACGGCGGAATATTCGCAGTCGCCTGGGCCGCGCGCTGCGTCAGCGACGAACTAGTGGACGGCTGCGCCACCGGCGTCGGCTTCGGCTTAGGCTTCGGCTTGGTGACAGAGACCGTCGGAACCGCCAAATCCCAAGTCGCATCCTCTGGCACGGACGCCAGCGAAACAGATCCAATGGTGGCCCGCGCGCTAGCCGTCAAGCTTGACATCCCGCCAGCCGCCGTAGCCGCCCCAAACGCCGGCGATGCGCCAGCCAGCACACGTCTACCAGCCGCCGTAGCAGCATCCACCGCAGCAGACCCGAACGCCGATGACGCGCCAGTCAGCACACGGCCACCAGCCGCCTCGCCGGCCGCTGTGGCCGGCCCGAACGCCGATGACGCGCCAGCCAGCACACGTCCACCAGCCGCCTCGCCGGCCGCTGTGGCTGGCCCGAACGCCGATGACGCGCCAGCCGCCGTGCTTGCCGCTGTGGCCGAGCCGAACGCCGGCGACACGCCAGCCAGCACAAGTCCGCTGGCCGCTGCCACGGCCAGCGTCCTCTTGCCGGCTGCTTGGTGAGATAGGAAGGTGGGCGAAGTCAAAGTAGGCCCGCCCGCACGATGGCGGGCGGGGTAAGCACCTGTGGGCACGTCTTGCTCTCCTCATAACCTGCGGAGTGAGCTGTCGGGTTCGGGCGGGAGATCTGCCCGGCTTGATCCTCAACTGCGAATCAAGCTTCACCCCAAGGCGGCTACGCCGCCGGATTGTGGTTCCTCCGCTCCTGCCTAAGTTTGTGTGCGCGGTTCGGCGGCAGGATTCGGTTGCCGGTCCACGTCCCCGGAAGGAGGGTTCCCTGGGGCAACAACCACCCTACCGAGACTGGACCACAAATGTCACGCCCAGATAACGATATGCGGTGAGAGGTTTGTGGAGAACTCGTGAATATCAAGGTCAAGACTGTTTTAGAGTTGTTTACGCGCAGAGTGCGCAGCCTCGATCATGGCTTCACCAGTCGCCAACTTGGCCCGGGCACGCCCCTGCGCAGCGCCCAAAGCCCGCTCGGCCGCGTCGATCGCCAACCACCCGTCCCACCGCACCACAGGCAGGCCACGCTGCTCCAACGCAGCGATCAGCCCATCCGTTGACCGGTGCGGCGCCCGCGCCAAGTCCGGCAAATCATCCACGATGTGACCCACCGTCTCGAGCGCATCAGACTTGGTCGAGCCGATCAAACCAACCGGCCCACGCTTGATCCACCCTGTGGCATAGATGCCGGGAACTGGCCGGTCGGCATCGTCCACTATTCTGCCACCAGCGTTCCGCACCACGCCGCGCGCCGCATCGAACGGCACCCCCGGCAGCGGCGAACCAAAATAGCCGACCGCACGGTAGACCGCCGCCACCGGGAACGTCTTCGTGACCGGCGTATCGACAATCCCGCCCTGCCCGTCCGGCGCGGTCCGCCGCAGCGTCAGGCCGCTGACCGCCTCCGTCCCTTCAAGCCGTTCCGGCCGCCAGTAAAAGTGCAGGTGAATACGCTTCTCGCCGGGGCTCGAGGGACCCTTGCGCCACTGCTCGAGCGTCTTGACCGCCTGACGCAGCCGCCCGTTCGCCGCCATTTGCGCGCGGTCCGCGTCGGTGAACTGAAAGTCGTCATCCTCTAAGAGCATCTGGACGCCGGGGAGTTGGCCCAACTCCCGCAACTCCAGTGGCGAAAACTTGACGCTCGCCGGGCCACGACGGCCGAACACGTGTATGTCTTTCAGCGGTGATGCCTGGAACGCAGCTAACACGTGCGGCGGGATGTCCGTGCGCGCCAAGTCCTCCGGGCGCCGCGCCAACACCCGCACAATGTCCAGCGCTACGTTCCCCAGCCCGATGACGCCCACCGCCTCAGCATCCAACGTCCAGTCCTGCGGATACCACGGATGGGAGTCATACCACGCGACAAACTCGGCGCCGCCGAACGAGCCGCGCAAATCAATCCCCGGTAGATCCAGCGGCGCATCCTCCACCGCGCCCGTGGCCAGCACAATCACGTCGTAGTAGCTCTGCAATTCGCTCAGCGCGATGTCGCGGCCCACCACAATGTTGCCGTAGAAGTGGATGTCACCGCAGTCCAAGATGTCATGCAACGAATCGACAATCGACTTGATCCTGGGGTGATCCGGTGCCACCCCATAGCGGATCAGCCCAAACGGGGAGGGCAGCGCCTCTAGCACATCGATCGCCGCGTCCGGGAGCCGTCCGGCGAGGATGTCCGCCGCATAGAGTCCGGCCGGGCCGGCGCCGATGATAGCGATACGAGGAGAGTTCGTTGGTGTGGACAAGGCCGCGCCTTCCTGGTGCGCCCGCCTTGACGGCGGTGGCTGGTTGGTTTCGGTGTTTGAGGTTGTCATCATCTACTGAAGGCCGCTGCCGCGCCTGGGCTTGGGCTTGAGCTTAGCCTTGGGCCGGTTCGCCGCGCTTCCTTGGGTTAGCGCTATGCGCTGACCCAACTGGCACGGCCCGAACGCGTCCATTCAGCGCTGGTCGTGGGCGCTAGGGCCCACCAAGCCGGCGATCCCCCTGCTACCAGGGGAGGCGCCGAAGGTCATAGTAGTACCTCCGGACAGCCTCGTTATCCACAGGACCGTGGTCTGCCGCTTGCGTTACGCCACGTAATTAGTCAACCTGGTGGCTTGCTGCATTCCGGTAGCACGGATCAGGCGCCGCAGCCGGTTCCGGCTGCTGGGGTGCCCCAAGCCATTAGTGCCGCCGCACCGACCAAAGGAGGAAGCGTGTCCGTCGCCCCATTCGAACCAACCCCTGGCACAATCAACAACTCAGCCATCGCGCACCGCGCGCGGCTCGTCGCAGCCGCCGTCATGGCGGCAACGCGAGGGGTGCCGCCCGGCCCAGCTCTGCACACCTACGTGACCGATGACGTCTTCCGCCGCATCGAGTTTCGCGCCAAAGGCCACCGCGTGCGCCGGCCCGACCCGGGTTACGAATGCCGGACGCATCTGACCTTGGTCAATCGGCAGGTCATCGAAGCGAGCGTGATAGTCACCGGCCACAACCTGACCCGGGCCATCGCGATCCGTCTAGAACGCCGCCCGCGCGGTTGGCAAGCCGTCGAGTTTGTAACCGCCTGACCGCGCCGGGCCCGGCGCTCCCCGCAGGGATGAGCAAGGGGGGCGCGGGCAGGGGCCGGGTTAGCTACCCACCCGCCCCGGCGGTGCCGGGATGGGGGGGAAAGCCCGCTGGGACATAATGTGAGACACAACGCCCTGACCTGCGCAGATGGGTCACTTTCGCGTTAGCCTCCCCGCCCGGTGCCCGGGCGCCGCGATGGTACAAAGTGGGGCCGGACATAACGCCCAGCGCAACGCCGTGACCTGCGCAGATGGGTCACTTTCGCGTTAGCCTCCCAGCCCGGTGCCCGGGCGCCGCGATGGGGGAAAGTGGGGCCGGACATAACGCCCAGCGCAACGCCCTGACCTGCGCAGATGGGTCACTTTCGGGTTAGGCTAGGCGGTGGACAAACAGGGTTGCTACCTCTAAGAACGCATCCTTGATGGGACCAGGCGGCAGTGAAGCCAGGTGGGCGGTGGCACGCGCCGCCCAGGCGCGCGCCACCGCCCGGGATTCCTCCAGAGCAGGATTGCGCCGCAGGCGCTCCACCACATCAGCTAGAACCGCATCAGAGCTCAAATCGCCGCTGATCGCCCGCGCCAACGCCACATTCTCCGAATCTTCCACTCCGCGCGCCAAATCCGCCCGAGCCGCCGCCGCCACCAGCAAACCAGGCATAGTCGGGACACCTTCACGCAAGTCCGTCCCCGGAGTCTTACCAGTCACGGCCGACTGAGACGCCAGGTCAATGATGTCGTCCGCCAATTGAAACGCGACCCCAACAGCCTCACCATAGGCCGCGACCGCCTCAATGATGTCCGGCGCCGCGCCACCCAACATGGCACCGAACCGCGCCGACGTGGCGATCAGCGCCCCAGTCTTGTGTGCCAACACATCAAGATGGAAAGCCACCGGGTCCACGCCCTCACCCGGGCCGGTCGTCTCATGAATCTGACCCAAACAGAGCCGCTCAAACGTCTCCGCCTGGATCCGCACAATCGCGCCACCCAACCCCGAAACCATCTGCGACGCCTTCGCAAACAACAGATCCCCAGTCAAGATAGCCACCGTCGGCCCATAAACCTCATGCGCCGACGGGGCGCCCCGCCGCAGCGGTGCATCATCCATCACATCGTCGTGGTAAAGCGAGGCGAGGTGAATCAACTCGACTGTTGCGGCGGCATCGATCACCGCATCATTGATGCCGTCCCCCAAGTGCGAGGCGAGCAGCGTCAACATGGGCCGCAGCCGTTTGCCGCCCGCCCGCAGCAGGTGCGACGCAGCCGCCGCCACCCACGGCTCATCCACAGCGGTCGCCGCCGCTAAACGCACCTCCACCTCCGCCATACCTTGCCGCAGCGCAGCGTCCAAAGCCGGATCAGCCAGCGTCAACGCCAGTTCGACGGCCATGAGCCTCCTTCGGTTCGCCGTGCCCCAAGAAGCCAAACAGCCTCGGCAACGGCTATCAGGGTACCAACATGAAGCTCAAGGAAGCCGTGAAGTCCAAGAACCAGCCCGGAACAATGCCCGCCACCAACGTGAACACCAACGACACCGTCACCGCGATCTGCGTCAAACCCAAGGTGCGCACCCCAATGCCCAAGCCAGCGCGGAGCCCCTCAGCCGCGTCCGGCGTCTCCTCGAAGAACATAGCGACAATCACCCGCGCGTAGAAGAACGCCGCCGCCGCCGATGACGCCAAACCAACCACAGCCAAAACGGCACCATCCGACTGGAACGCCGCCTCGAAGACCGCAAACTTCCCCACAAAACCAGCCGTCAACGGGATGCCGGCGAAGCTCAGCAAGAACACAGCAAACGTTCCGGCCAGCAACGGCGAGCGCCTGCCCAAGCCCCGCCATTGGTCCAGCCCAGTCGCATAGCCGCAGATGTGGCCCTCCGGATCGATCTGCCGCACCACCGAGATCACCCCGAACGCACCCACGGTGGACACACCGTACGTGAACAGATAGAACAGCGAACCGGTCAAACCGTCCGCATTCAGGGAGGCCACGCCGACCAGAATGAACCCCGCATGCGCGATCGCCGAATACGCCAGCAGCCGTTTAACGTCCCGCTGGACCAGACCAATCACAGTGCCGACCACCATGGTCAAGATCGCCACCGTCCACAAGACCGGCGTCAAATCCCAATCCAGCGCCGGGAACACCGAATACAGCACACGCAACAGCGCGCCGAACGCCGCAATCTTGGTGCAAGCCGCCATGAAACCAGTGATCGGGGTGGGCGCGCCCTGGTAGACATCCGGTGTCCACACATGGAACGGCACCGCACCGACCTTGAACAGCAAACCCACCAGGATCAGCACCACGCCGACCAGCAAGATCGTGGAACTGACCGCCGTCCCGCTGCGCACCACGGTTCCGATTTCCGCCAAGTTGAGCGTCCCCGTCGCGCCGTAGACCCAGGCCGCCCCGAACAAGAAGAACGCCGCCGCCAACGCCCCCAGCAGGAAATACTTCAGCGAAGCCTCCTGCGACAACAGCCGACGATGCCGTGCCATCCCCGACAGCAAATACAGCGGCAGCGACAGCACCTCAAGCGCCACAAACAATGTGATCAGGTCGCCGGCCGCCGGGAACAGCATCATGCCGCCAACCGCAAACATGACCAGCGGGAACACATCGGTCTGAGTGAGCCCAGCCTGCCGCGCCTGCTCCTCGTATTCCGAAGCCGGCACAGCCGAGGCTTGCGGCGCGAACGAATCATCGCCCTGCACAGTCCGGTCCGCGATCACCAGCAGTGCAAGCAGAGTGCATGCGGCGATAGCCAACTGCACATACATCGCCAACGGGTCGACCGTGACCGCGCCATTCGCCGCGAACAGACTCGATTCTTCCGGCAACATGGCCATGTGGAGGGCCGCCAGTCCTGCAGCTGCCGTCGCCAGCAGCGCCAACGGTACCTGGATAACCCGCCGGGCCTGCTGCGGAACAAACGCTTCGACCAATGTGCCCAGGACCGCCGCGCCCAGCACAATCACCACCGGCAGCAAGCTGACCCATTCGATCTCGATCGCGGGGGTGGCCACTAACACCAATCCGGCGCTCATTGCTGGGCTCCTTCCTCAGCGGACCCGTCTAAGGATTCGGCATCGCCGTTCCCACCGGCCCCGGCGGCATCCCCGTCCCCGGTAGCGTCGCCGGCCCCGGCGGCATCGTCCGCTCCGGCAGCGTCGGCGTCCCCGGTAGCGTCGCCGTCCCCGGTAGCCTCGCTGTCCCCGGCGGCATCGTCCGCTCCGGCAGCGTCGGCGGCATCGGCGGCGGCCTGGACGGTGGCTTGGCGCACGGTGGTGCGGGCGTCATCGCGCAACACGTCGATCGCCGGTGCTGGGTAGAAACCCAACACCAACATCAACGCGATCAGCGGGCCCACCACCCACAACTCTCGTCCGTTCAAGTCACGTCCGCTGACGCGGGCGCCGGCGTCACCCGGGTCAGGCGCGGCGGGCGGCGGCCCGGTGAAAATCTTCTGGTAGGCGATCAAAATGTAAAGCGCCGCCAGGATCACACCCAAGGCGGAAATCACCGCCTGGGTGGGCATGGTCTGGTAGGACCCGGCCAGCACCATGAACTCGGACACGAACGTGCTCAGGCCCGGGAGCGCCACCGCAGACAAGCCAACCACCAAGAAAGTGCCCGCCGCCAGCGGCGTCACCCGCTGCAAGCCCGGACCCATCTGGTTCATATCCGCCGTGCCACGCCGCGCTATCAAGAACCCGGCCAATAGGAACAACGCGCCGGTCGACAGGCCATGGTTGATCATGTAGAAACTCGCACCGACCTCGGCCGTCTCCGTCAAAGCGAAAATACCCAGCACAATGAAACCGAAGTGAGACACCGACGTGTACGCGATCATCCGCAGGATGTCGCTCTGGCCCAACGCTGCCAGTGCGCCCCAGAAAATCGAGATCACCGCGAGCAGCACAATGCCCCACCGCGCCCAGGCCACGGCCCCCGGGAACAGCGGCAGACAGAGCGCCACCATCCCGAACGTGCCGACCTTGTCCAACACGCCGACCAGCAGAACCGAGGTGCCGGGTCTGGCTTGTTGGGCGGCATCGGGCAACCAAGTGTGAACCGGGAACATGGGCGCCTTGACGGCAAACGCCACAAAAAACGCGAGGAAAATGAGCCGCTCGGTGGTCTCGCTGCCCCAAGCGAAGCCCGTCAGCGAATCGATCATGAAGCCATCCGGGCCGCCCGGCCCCTCCGTCCACACCGCGATCACACCAGCCAGCATCACCAGGCCACCCGCCAGCGAATACAACAAGAACTTGAGGGCTGCCCGCTTGCGGTCCGCCCCGCCGAAGGACCCGATCATGAAATAGACGGGGATCAGCATCGCCTCGAACAGCAGGTAGAAGAAGAACACGTCACGCGCTGCGAACACCGCGATCATGAACGTCTCCAAGACCAAAACCAGAGCGGCATAGTGCGCCTGGCGCGCCGGCGAAGTCTCCTCCCGCCACGCCGCCAGCAACACCACCGGCACCAGCAACGCGCTGAGCAGCACCAACAACAGCCCGATGCCGTTTACGCCGACCGCATAGGACACACCGAAACGCTCAATCCACACATGGCGTTCCGCAAACTGGACGCCGCCGCCGGCCTGGAACTGGGTGGCCATCGCCACCGCTCCCGCCAGCACCGCCAAAGACCACACCAGTGCGATCTGGCGGACGTAGCGCCGCACCGGGCCTGGGACCAGCCAGATTGCCAGCGCGCCAACACTGGGCGCCGCTATCAGCACTGTGAGGTAAGGGAAAGTCTGCATCATTTGCCTCTTCTGCCTCAGATCCACACGGCCAAGACGATGGCGGTCAGGAGGATAACGCCAGCCAGCATGGTGGCCGCGTAGGACCGGACGAATCCGTTCTGCAACCGGGCGACCACCGACCCTGTTCTTTGGAACAGCCACGCCAAGCCGCGCACGGCGCCGTCAACGACCAGCGAATCAGCCCGGGTGGTTCCTCGCACCAGGGCTTGGCCGGGTCTGACGAACACCGCATGGTTGACGGTGTCCTGGTACAGATCAGCGCGGGCGGCGCGGACCAGTCCATCCGCCGGAGGCGGCAAGACCGGTACCACCGCCCCCGCGCGGCCGAACCTGGTCCAGGCCAGCCAGGCTCCGGCGACCACCAGCACAAATGTCAAAGCCATGATCACGTATGCATTCAGCACTGGTTCGCCGTGATGGCCTTCGACCAAGGCTGGCGCCAGGTATTCGTCGAACTTGACCAGGGTCAGAATCAGCCCCAAGAAGACCGAACCGAAGGCCAGCACAATCATGGGGATGGTCATCAGGGCGGGGCTCTCATGTGGGTGTTGTTCGTCCGTCCAGCGGGCTTGGCCGTGGAACACCATGAAGAACAACCGCGACATGTAGAACGCGGTCAGGCCCGCCCCGAGCATCGCGACCAGCCCAAACACCCAGGCCTGCCAGAGTTGTCCGGCGGGCGCAACGAACGCTTGCTCAATGATCTTATCTTTCGAGAAGAACCCGGCAAATGGCGGGATACCGAGGATCGCCAACCAACCTGCCATAAAGGTCAGCCAGGTTATCTTCATATATTTGTCCAGGTGTCCGAACCGCCGCATATCCACCTGATCCGCCATCGCGTGCATCACCGAACCAGCCCCCAGGAACATCCCAGCCTTGAAGAAGCCGTGGGTCACCAGGTGCATGATCGCAAAAATCCCGCCGATCGGGCCTAGGCCCGCCGCCAGCATCATGTAGCCGATCTGTGACATGGTCGAAGCCGCCAGAGCCTTCTTCATGTCATCCTTCGCGCAGCCGACAATCGCGCCGAACAGCAACGTGACCGCGCCCACAATCAACACGGCGAGCCGCGCCGTGGGAGCAAACTCGAAGATTGGGCCGGACCGGACTACCAGGTAGACCCCGGCCGTGACCATGGTGGCGGCGTGGATCAGCGCCGAGACCGGGGTCGGGCCGGCCATCGCATCCCCCAGCCAAGACTGGAGCGGGAACTGCGCCGACTTGCCGCAGGCCGCCAGCAACAACGCCAGCGCGATCACCGTCAGCTTGCCTTCCTCAGCCCCCGACTCACCGGCCGCTCCGGCCGCCGCGAACACTCCGTTAAAGCGCAGCGTCCCGAACTGCGTGAACATGATCATCATGGCCACGAGCATCCCGAAATCGCCGACCCGGTTGGCAATGAACGCCTTCTTCGCTGCCACCGCATAATCCAGCCGCTGGTTCCAGAACCCGATCAGCAGGTAGGACGCCAAGCCGACGCCCTCCCAGCCCACGAACAAAACCAGGTACGAGTTCGCCAGCACCAGCAGCAACATGGCTGCGACGAAGAAATTAAGGTAGGCGAAGAACCGGCGCCGGTCCGGGTCGTGGCTCATATAGGCCACCGAATAGAGATGAATCAGCGTGCCAACAAAGGTCACCAGCAACACAAACGTCAGCGAAAGCTGGTCCACCCGCAGACCAAATCCCCACGCCTCGCCCGGGATCCACTGGAACAGTTCAAAGTCTTGGACGCGGGCCGCCCCGTCGCTGATTCCCGCCAGACCGATAAAGGCCCACAGGCCCACCACGAAGGCAGCGGACGATGCCGTCACCCCCAAGACATGGCCCCACTTGTCGGCCCGGCGTCCAGCCAGCAGCAACAACGCCGCACTGGCCAGCGGGATAGCGATGACCAGCCAAGCTGCCTGGGCCCCCGCCGGAACCGGCTCGCCTTGCGTCGCAATCAGATCGTTCAACATGGTGTTCAGTGCCTCATCAGATTCTCGTCATCGACGCTCACGGTGCGTCTGGTGCGGAACAGGGACACGATGATCGCCAAACCAACCACCACTTCGGCGGCCGCGACCACCATCACGAAGAAGGATGCGAGTTGGCCGTCCAAGTTGCCCCACATCCGGGAAAAAGCGATGAAGGCGAGGTTGGAGGCGTTCAGCATCAACTCAATCCCCATGAACACGATGATCGAGTTGCGCCGCACCAGCACTGTGGCCGCGCCGATCGCAAACAGCACCGACGCCAGCATCAAATAAGCGGTGATGGTCATGGCTGGGCCTCCCCTCGATCGGTCCCGGCAGCACCGGGCGGGCTGGTGGGCGGCGGGGCGGCCGAGCTACCGGGCGGGGCATCGTCCGACGGGCTGGTGGCCGGGCTACCGGGCGCGGCATCGTCCGGCGGGCTGGTGGGCGGCGGGGCGGCGGGGCTACCGGGCGCGGCATCGGCGGGCGGGGTGGACGAAACGGCGGGGCGCTCGGTGGGTGGGGGGACGGCATCGGGCCGACGCTGCGGCGCCACCTCATCCATCAACAGATCCTGGCTCAGCCCCCGCAGAGTGTGGACCTGGCCGCGCATGCGCAGAACCGACGGCACCGAGTCCTCGATCGGGCGACCCGCCGCATCCAACGCGGGCACATCAGCGGCGTTGTGACGGGCATAGTTGCCGGGCGCCGGGGGCGGGGTCAAGGTCATGCCCTCGCGCAGCCGCAACGCCACCATGTCCGCCTGCGTGACCTTCTTCGTCAACCGCACCCGGTGAGTCAACACCACGGCACCCATCGCCGCAATGATCAGCAAACAGCCGGTCACTTCCAACGTAAACGCGTAATCGGAAAACAACAGATTCGCGACCGCCCCAGGATTGTTCCCGTCAGAAACTTCGCTCACGCCCACCACCGCGCTGAACCCGGCCCGCCACACCGCGCCCGCCAGCACCGCCGCCAGGCCCAACGCCAAGACCACACCAATGGGCCGCTGGCCCCGGATGGTCTCCACAAAGGAATCGGAGATATCCACCCCGACCAGCATCAACACGAAGACGAACAGCATCATGATGGCGCCCGTATAAACGACAACCTGAACCACCCCAAGGAACGGCGCGTCCAGACCGACATACAAAAACGCCAATCCAACCATCGTCAACATAACCGAGCACGCCGTCACTACCGCGCGCTTCGCAAACAGCAAAGCCGAGGCAGACAAGACCACAATCGACCCGACCGTCCAAAACAGCACCTGTTCTGAAGTCGACATCACCAAACTCGGGTCGGCCGCTAGCACATTCACGCCGCATCTCCCTTCGCCGGGGCGGCCGGGCTCCCGCTGGTCGCCAACTCGTCCGCTACCGCCACCGCGCGCGCGCCCGGCAGGGTCGGCTCCCCGGGCCGGTTCTGCTCCACCCAACTCACCTGGGCTGCGGTCGGAGCGGTGATAGCGCCGGCGTAGTAGTCGTCATCGGCACTACCTTCAGCCATCGGATGCGGGGCAGCCAACATGCCCTCCTCGATGGGGGCCAGTAATTCGTCCTTCGTGTAGATCATGTCGGCCCGCTGTGTAGACGCCAACTCGTAGAAAGTGGTCATGGTCAAAGCCCTGGTGGGGCAAGCCTCAATACACAATCCGCAAAAAATACAGCGCAGATAGTTGATCTGGTAGACACGGCCATACCGTTCGCCCGGCGAATATTGCTCATCCGGCGTGTTTGCACCAGCCTCCACAAAGATCGCATCTGCGGGACACGCCCACGCACACAATTCACACCCGATACACTTCTCCAACCCGTCCGGATACCGGTTGAGCTGGTGACGCCCATGGTAGCGCGGATAAGGGTCAGGATACTTCCCCTTGAACGGGTACTGCTCCGTGACCGGCTTGGCGAAGAACGTACGCAGCGTCACCCCGAAGCCCGCCCACGGGGCCACCCCGGCCCCCAGGAAACCCTTCGGCTTGCGGGATGGATCCAGGTTCTGTTTGTTTTCTCTCACTGCTCCTCCTTGACCTGCGGCAACGGCGTGGTCGTGGCATTCGGCAAGTCTTGGTCGGCGGCACTAGCTGCACCGGCGGCACCAGCGGCACCAGCTGCACCGGCGGCATCGGTAAGCCCGGCGGCATCGGCGGCGGTACTGGCGGCACTAGCTGCACCGGCGGTACCTGACGTCACCGCTGCGGACCTCCCCCTGACTGCGCCCACCAGCAAAACTTCGCGCGGGGAGGGCGGCAGGGTCTGACCAGGCAGCGGCGGGACGGGGAACCCGTCAGCGAACGGATCAATCTCCACCACCTCATCAGGCTTTTCTTCCGGCGGTTCCTTTAGCGGCCAGAACCAAATGATCAGCACCGCCACCAACATCCAGGACAGCATCGGGATAGCCAGGTCATTGAAATGAATATTGGTGAACTGATCGACCGCCCGAATAGTTGTCAAAATGACTATCCAAGCCAGCGCGATCGGCAACAAACCCTTCCAGCCCAGCCGCATAAACTGGTCATAACGCAACCGCACCACGGTGCCACGCACCCAAACAAACACGAACATCAGCAACCAGGTCTTGGCCAAGAACCACAAGATGGTCCAATACCCGGTATTGAGCACGCCATCGCCGATAGCGCTGAGCGGCCACGGCGCCCGCCAACCACCCAGGAACAAAGTGGTGCAGACCGCCGAGACATTCAGCATGTTGATGTATTCCGCGAGGAAGAACCACGCGAATTTCATCGACGAATACTCGGTCATATAGCCCGCCACCAGTTCGCCTTCCGCCTCCGGCAGGTCGAACGGCAGACGGTTGGTTTCCCCGATCATCGCGATGATATAGAGGAACAAGCTGGGCGCCAGCATCACGCCGTACCACAGTTTCGCCTGCGCCCCCACGATCGCCGAAGTCGACATTGAACCCGACATGATGAACACCGTCACCAGGCTCATGCCCATCGCCAGTTCGTAGGAGACGATCTGGGCCGTCGAACGCACCGAACCCAGCAGCGGGTAGGTCGCCCGCGACGACCAGCCGCCCAGCACTATCCCGTAGACCCCGACCGCCGTCACCGCCAGGATGTAGAGCACCGCCACCGGGAAGTCCGTCAGTTGCAGCGGGGTCGAGATATTAGTGAACGGGATGGTCACCTGCCCGCCCACCGGGATGACCGCGAACACCATCAACGAGGCCGCCACCGACACCCCCGGGGCCACAATGTAGATCAGCTTGTCCGCCCGCGAGACGTTCATGTCCTCTTTGAGCAGCAGCTTCATCGCGTCATAGACCAACTGGAACAGCCCCATAGGACCACGCACGTTAGGACCGATCCGCTGCTGGAGCCGAGAAATCACCTTCCGCTCAAACCAGATCGCAATGATCACCGAGACCAGGGCACAGATCAGGATCAGCACCGCCTTGCCGACCACGATCCACACATTATCCTGGGTGAAATCCGCCTGTGGCGGATTCGGCGTCACCGCGCCAAGCACGCCCATCATGGCTGGTCCTCCTTCGCTGCCTCAGGGCCAGGCGGGGCTCCGGCCGCGCCCAGGGCCGGCTTGACCGCCGCCAAGCGCACCACCGAGCCGTGGGTTGCCCCCAGGGTCTGCGCCACCCAGCACCCAGGCGATTTGGTCGGCAAATGCACCACGTTGTCGAACGGCATGTCCACCACCGCCACCGGGAGTTGGATCTCACCGCAGGGGGTGGCGATGGCCAGGCGGTCGCCATCGGCCAAGCCGTATTTGGCTGCGGTTCCGGCCGCGAGACGCGCGAACGGCACCGGCGCCGATGCCGCCAAATACGGTTCGCCCGCCAGGCCCGCCGCGTCATCCACCAGTTGGTGCCAAGTGGACAGCAGCGCCTCGTCTTCGCCCAAGGCGGGGGTGGGTTGCGGCGCAACCTGGGTTGGCGCGGGCGCCTTGCCCGATGCCGCGCCGAGTTCTGCCAGCACATCATGGACCTGGCCGAGCCTAGAGAAGTTGACCTTGCTGCCCAGTTTGCTCGCCACGGATTGCAACACTCGCGCATCGCTCATGGCAGTCGATGTCAACACCTGTGGGAAGGGGCGCATCCGGCCCTCCCAGTTGATGTAAGTCCCCGCTTTCTCCTGCGGCGGCGCCACCGGCAACACCACATCCGCGTAGCTTGCCACTTCACCGCCCCTGATCTGCAACGCAATCACCTTGGCGCGCTGGAACGCCTTAGCTCCAAGCGCCGGGTCCGGCAGATCCGAAACCTCAAGTCCGCCCACCACAAGGGCTTCGAGTTCGCCGGCGGCGGCGGCCGCGATCATCCCGGGCAGGTCCAATCCGCCCGTCGGCGGCTCCGCCTGGCCGAACAGCCGCCCCGCCAAACCAGGCGAAACCGCTTGGCGGCTGAGGCCGCCGACTAGCAGGCCCGGCAAGCAACCCGCCTCGACCGCAGCGCGTTCGCCCGCCCGGCGCGGAATCCAGACCACCTGGCCGCCCAGTTTCCCGGCGGCGGCCAGCGCCGCACTGTAGGCGCCCGGAGCGGTGGCGAGCCGCTCGCCTACCACGATCACACAGCCAGCGAATTCGGCATCGGCGCCGTCCAACGAACCGAGCCAGTGCCCTTCAGCACCTGGTGGACAAGGAATCAGCTTGCCGCCGAGCCGCTCGATAGCCCGCGATTTGAAGGCCGCCAGCGAATAAACCTTGGTCCCAGCTTGACGCAGACGCAGATAGAGGATGCCGCCCTCGTCTTCTGGGTCAAACCCGGCGAACAGCACCGACGGCGCCTTGACCAGTTCTTCGAAGGTCACCCCCGGGCCGTGCCCGGCGACGTGGTGCGCCAGGAACTGGGCTTCTTCGGGGCTGGAAGGCCGCGCCCTGAAGTCAATGTTGTCGGTCCCCAGCACGCGCCGAGCGAACTCCGCATAGGCGAACGCATCCTCCAGGGTTAGCCGACCGCCCGGGAGCACCCCGACCCGGCTAGGCGCAGCAGAGACCGCAACTTCACCAGCCCCGGCCGGCGGGGTGCCGGTGGCGCCGGCCAGGATCGCGGCAGCGGCCGCCACCGCCTCAGACCAGGATGCTTCAACCAGTTCGCCGTCCCGGCGCACCAGTGGACGCATCAACCGGTCGGGTGCCACCTGCCAGCGGAAACCAAAGCGGTCCTTGTCGGTGATCCATTCCTGGTTGACCGACGGGTCATCGCCGGCCTGGCGGCGCAGCACGGTGCCCCGGCGGTAATCCACCCGGATCGCTGAACAGTTCGCGTCATGCTCCGCCACGCTGACGGTGCTGACCAGATCAAATGGCCGCGCCCGGAACCGGTAGGCGGCAGACGTGAGAGCGCCGACCGGGCAGATCTGAATAATATTGCCCGCGAAATACCCTGCAAACGGCTCGCCGGAGGCCGTCACGCCGCTGTTAGCGTAAGCTTCCGCCAAATCACCTGGCTCAGCGGCAAAGCCCAGCACGGCAGGGTCAAACCGGCCGATCTGCTGCGACGCGCCCCGCTTTTGCAACGCAATAAACGGATCAAAAGGAATCTGCAGAGCGAACCTGGTACAGCGCTGGCACAACACACAACGCTCACGGTCCAACAAGATCTGCGGGGTCAGCGCCAACGGCTTAGGGAACGTGTTCTTCGGGTCGGTAAAGCGACTGACCGGGCGGCCAGTGGACATCGCCTGGTTTTGCAGCGGGCATTCGCCGCCCTTGTCACAGATCGGGCAATCCAACGGATGATTGATCAAGACCAGTTCCGCCACCTGATCTTGCGCTTCCTTCGCTGCGGTCGACGTGAGTTGCGTGTTGACCACCATGCCCGGTGTGACCGTGATAGCACAGGCCGGGAGCGGGCGCGGCGAGGGCCGCAGTTTGCCCTCTGGGCCGGCCGGCGAGGCGACATCCACCAAACACTGGCGGCACGCCGCCACCGGCTTCAACAACGGATGATCGCAGAACCGCGGGATCATGATCCCCGCCTGCTCGGCGGCCCGGATGATCAAAGTATCCGGCGCCACCTCCAGCTCAATGCCGTCAATAGTGCAAGTGACCTGAGCGTTCACGCTGCCACCGCCTCGAACAAGTAGGAGGCCGCGTGATCGAAGGGACACCGGCCGCTCACGATGTGCTCAACGTACTCTGCGCGGAAGAACTTCAGCGAGGACGTGAGGGAGGCCGGCGCGCCATCGCCCAACGGACAAAACGCGCGGCCCACAATGGATTTGGGAATGTCCTCAAGGATCTGCATATCTTCTTCCTTGCCGGCGCCCGCTTCGATGCGGCGCAGCACCGCCCGCAACCAGAACGTGCCCTCGCGGCACGGCGTACATTTACCGCACGATTCGTGCGCGTAGAACTCCATCCAGCGGCTGACCGCCCGCACCACGCACACGGTCTCATCGAAGACCTGCAGGGCGCGGGTGCCCAGCATTGAGCCTGCCGCAGCCACCGCATCATAATCCAGCGGCACATCGAGTTGCGCGGGCGTGAACATGGGGGTCGACGACCCGCCAGGCATCCAGAACTTGAGTTCGTGACCGGCGCGGATACCACCAGCCAAGTCGATTAGTTGGCGCATCGTAATACCTAACGGCGCCTCATATTGGCCCGGTCGCGCCACATGGCCGGAGAGCGAATAGATAGCCACACCGGTCGATTTCTCGGTACCCATCGACTTCCACCAGTCCGCACCGCGAGCGACGATCCACGGCACCGACGCGATCGATTCGACGTTGTTGACCACCGTGGGCCTGGCGTAGAGTCCCGCCTCCGCCGGGAAGGGCGGTTTGAGCCGCGGTTGGCCACGCCGGCCCTCCAAAGAATCCAGCAACGCGGTTTCCTCGCCACAGATGTAGGCGCCGGCGCCCGCGTGGACCGTCAACTCCAGCGGGAAGCCCGAGCCCAACACCGAGTCCCCGATCAGCCCCGCCGCGCGCGCCTCCCGCACCGCCGCGAGCAGCCGCCGGTAGACGTGGACCACCTCGCCGCGCAGGTAGATGAACGCGTGGTGACAGCCAATCGCATAGGACGTGATGATCATGCCTTCGATCAGCGAATGTGGGTCCGCCAGCATCAGGGGGATGTCTTTGCAGGTGCCCGGCTCCGATTCGTCGGCGTTGACCACCAGGTAGCGCGGCCCACCGTCCGATGCCGGCAGGAACGACCATTTCACGCCCGTCGGGAAACCCGCGCCGCCGCGACCCCGCAGGCCCGAGTCCTTGACCGCGTTCAGCACGGTTGCGGGGTCCATGGTGAGGGCTTGGGCCAGCGCCTGGTAGCCACCGGCCGCCCGGTAGCCTTCCAGCGTCCACGAGTCAGGGTTACCCCACCGCGAGGTGAGGAGAGGGGCAAGAGTGCTGGTCACTTGGCTTCCTTCCCTTCGTCCGATGCCGTCCCGCCGCTCGCCGGGACCGGCCCGGGAAGCGGGGCGGCAGCCTTGGGTGAAGCGGGCTG
>JAITJY010000266.1 GCA_031278675.1 Bifidobacteriaceae bacterium | reverse complement strand
CGACTCGGGTGGGCGAACCGGTGCCGGGCGCGGCTGACGCGGCCGCGACGACCCGGGCGGGCGTAGCTGGAGCGTGCGAGTCGGCTCATGCGTGCGAGTCGGCTCAGGTGGGCGAACCGGTGCCGGGCGGCGCTGAGGCGGCCGTGACGGCTCGGGCGGGCGTGGCTGGGGCGGGCGAGTCGGCTCATGCGGCCGCGACGGCTCGAGCAGGCGAACGGATGCTGGGCGCCGCCTTCGCCGCCCCGAAATCTGTCGAGACCGCGATCGGGGAGGCCTTGGGCGACCCGGAGCAAGATGCCCCGGAACTGTTTGCGGTCCGGACGGGCCGCGTGATCGGTTCGATTGTGCTGTCTTTCGTTCCAGGCCTGGTGATGGCGGTTGTGGTGGTCGTGGCGGCGACTGCATCGGGGCGCGCCGAGGTCTTGGCGCCGCTGGGCCTGCCTGTGGCCTTCGGGCTGGCGTCACTGTTGTGGGGGAGGCTGATCAGCGATTTCTCGTTCACGGCGAAACAGACTGCGCGTGGGCTGACGCTGAGCCACGGGCTGACCACGCGGGTCGCGCAGACCATTCCGCCCGGAGGGATTCTGGCGCTTGAGATCAGTCAGCCGCTGATGTGGCGGCCGGCGGGCTGGTGGCGGATGCGGATGAACGTCGTTGGTTATGACAATGATGCCATGGGGGTTTTCACGCTGTTGCTGCCGGTCGGTGATGTGGAAACTGTTCGCCGGGCGCTTTGGGCGGTGGCTCCGGCCATGGCCCAACCAGGGGTTTGGGAGGGTGTCACGGCGGCCATGACGAAGACCGGTCCAACCCCGGGATTTGTGGGCGCGCCACAACGTTCTCGCTGGTTAGACCCGGTCACGTGGCGCCGCAACGCCGTCACGGTGACAAGCGACGCGCTGCTCATCCGGTCTGGCGCGTGGCGGCGCCGAGCTGTCCTGGTGTTGCACGCCCGGCTCCAGTCCATCGAACTGCGTCAGGGCCCGCTGGAGCGCCGCCTCGGCTTGGCGAGCGCCCGGTTGTATTCGGTGGTGGGCCCCGTGGTCCCGTATGTCAATCATTTTGCCTCCGCCGATGCCGACCGTTTAGTCCGCGACGAAACCCGCCGCCTCAACGCCGCCCTCAACGGGTCCTAGTTCTGAAGCGTGGCCGAGGTGGGCTAGACTAGTTGGTCTAGCTGGCGGGTCTACCCAGCGGGGAACCGTGCGAGGTCCAGTCAGCGGGCACAATTACCCTCCTGCCGCAGAAGGACTGCGGCCGATTAGACCGAAGGAGGTGGGTATGCCATGCGTCCATACGAGATCATGATCATCTTGCATCCCGAAATTGCCGAAGCAGCGGTTGGTCCCACGCTGGACAAGTTCTTCAAGATCGTGACCGACGGCGACGGCACCGTGGACCAGCAGGAGATTTGGGGCAAGCGGCGGCTTGCTTATCCCATCTTGAAGCACCTCGAAGGGACCTATGCGGTGATCAATTTCACGGCGAGCGCCCAGGTCGCGGCCGAGTTGGACCGCGTGTTGACCCTGTCGGAGGATGTGCTGCGCACCAAACTGTTGCGGGCCCAGGTACCGGTGGGAGAGTGACATGGCTGGCGATACGGTAATCACAGTTGTCGGGAACTTGACCGGCGACCCAGAACTGCGTTTCACGGCGAACGGTGCGACACCGGTGGCTAACTTCACGGTTGCTTCGACGCCGCGGACCTTTGACCGGGCCAGTGGCGAGTGGAAAGACGGCGAAGCTTTGTTCCTGCGCTGTTCCGTGTGGCGCGAGGCCGCTGAGAATGTCGCCGAGACCCTGTCGAAAGGCATGCGCGTGATTGTGCAGGGCCGGTTGACGCAGCGGTCTTATGACACGCGTGAAGGCGAACACCGCACCGTGGTTGAACTCCAAGTCGATGAAGTTGGCCCGTCGCTGCGCTATGCCTCGGCCAAGGTCGCGCGCAATCAGCGGGGCGGGGGTTACGGCGGTCAGGGCCAGGGTGGCTACGGCGGTCAAGGTGGCTATGGCGGTCAGGGTGGATACGGCGGTGGCTCCGGCGGCGATGGCGGCTGGGGTGGCTCCGGCGGCGGAGGCGCCTACAGCGGCCAAGGCGGCCAGGGCGGTCAGGGCGGTCAGGGCGGTCAGGATGGCGGCTACGGCGGCCAGGGCGGGCCGGGCGGCGGTTACGGCGGCCAAGGCGGCCAAGGCGCGCCAAGCGGCCAGGGCGGGCCGGGCGCCGGCTACGGTGGCCAAGGCGGTCAAGGCGCACCGGATGGCCAGGGCGGGCCGGGCGGCCAGGGCGGACCCGGCGAACCGAGCGGTCAGGGCGGTCAGGGCGGTCCCGGTGCGGCGGGTGCGCCCGGCGCCAACTACGGCTCCGGCCCCAACGAGGACACCTGGGCTGCGCCCGGCGTGACCGGCAGTGCGCGCGATGACCCGCCTTTCTGACAGCCAGCTAGAGGCACCCCACAAACTCTCTCTGCCTCGGTGCGAGATTTTGTGGGGGACCCCGAGGAGCCCCACCCCACAAACTCTCTCCCAGGGCGCCCGACAGCGCTTGTCTACCGCGTTTCCGCTGGTGAGAGCTTCGCTCTCGCCTGCGTCAGCACCGTCCTGGTTGGGCTAGTGAGGCTAGCAACAGCTTTTCGACCGATGAAAGATTTCAAAGCAAAGGACTAAATGATGGCGACCAAACCGCCACTGCGTAAACCGAAGAAGAAGGTGTCTCCCCTGCGCCTCGGTTCCCAAGGGGAAATCGACTACAAGGATGTCGCGCTGCTGCGCAAATTCGTCTCCGACCGGGGCAAGATCCGCGCCCGGCGGGTGACCGGTCTCAGTGTCCAGGAACAGCGGGCCGTGGCCCGGGCGGTCAAGAATGCCCGGGAAATGGCGTTGCTGCCGTATTCGAGTTCGGGCCGCTGAGGCCCGCCGAGCACGGCTCACCCGATCCAAGGAGAACTAACTAATGGCCAAAATCATTTTGACCCACGATGTCGCCGATCTCGGCGTAGCCGGTGACATTGTCGAAGTCAAGGACGGCTACGCCCGCAATTATCTGTTGCCCCGCAAACTGGCCACGGCCTGGACCAAGGGCGCGGAAAAACAAATCATCACAATGCGGCGCGCCACCAAGGCGCGCGAACTGTCGAGCGTGGAAGAGGCGCTGGCCGCCGCCGACAAACTGCGCGCAGTGACCGTCCAGGTCCCGGTGCGTGCTGGTTCTGGCGGACGGCTGTTCGGTACTGTAACCACGGCGGATATCGCTAATGCGGTCAAAGCAGCGACAGGTTTCGACCTCGACAAGCGCAAGATTGCGCTGCCCGGCCGCATCAAAACCACCGGTGACTACACCATTGAGGCGCGCCTGCACGAGTCGGTGGTGGCTCCCCTGGCAATCCAGGTAGTCGCCGCGCCCTAGCCGCAAGGTGATGCGCCGGAAGTGGGCTGACGGCACCCGGCGACGGGTTATGCGCGTGAGCCTGGGCAAACCGGTGCGTTATGCGGTAAGTTCAAGGGGCAGACAAGCCCTACGTTTACCACAGAAGGATGCACGATGACGCAAGTCCCTCCCCAGCCCGGCGACCCCTACCAGCCGCAGCAGCCACCGTACGGTGCGCCCGCGCCTCAGGTGCCTCCGGCAGGCCAACCCCAGCAGGCCTGGGGTGCGCCGAACCAGCCGCCACCGGGCCAGTATGCGCCGCCGCCTGATCCGTATGCTGCCCCTCCTGGGCAATATCCGCCGCCCGGCCAATACGCCCCGCCGCCCGGCCAGTACACCCCACCGCCAGGCCAATATGCACCTCCGCCCGGACAGTATGCGCCTCCGCCTGGACAGCCCTATCCCTATCCCCCGGGCCAGCCGGGATACGGTGCGCCGGGGGCCGGGAGCCCTGAGGCGGCAGACATTGCCCAGAACAAGGTGTATGCGATTTTGGCGTACATCGGCATCCTGGTGCTGGTACCAATCTTTGCCGCCAAGGAATCGCGCTTCGCGCGGTACCACGCCAACCAAGGGCTGGTGCTGGCGATCGCCGGAGTCGCCTGGGGGATCGTGGCCTCGATCCTGAGCACCGTTCTGGTGGCAGGCATGGTGAGGTCAGGCGCGTTCGGCGTGGGGACGCTAATCTCGAGCCTGTTCGGGCTGGTCTGGATCGCCTTCCTGGTGTTCGCCATCATGGGGATCGTCAACGCCGCCCAAGGCAAGTTCAAGCCGCTGCCGCTGATCGGCACGATCACCATCTTGAAGTAAGCCCTCAACGCGTCGGCGCGCGTAATGCGGGCCGACGCGCGTGGCGCGACTGCCTGCGGGCGTGATGCCGGTTGGCGTCGGGTCGGCGGCGCGCGGCATGTCCGCCCCCACGCGTGTGCTGCGGGATGGCGGGCCGGAATGCGGGATGGGGGGCGGGCCGAAACGCTTGGCGCGCGGCGCCCTCGCTCCTGCGCGTGTGCTGCGGGATGGTGGGCCGGAATGCGGGATGGCAGGGCGGCATCGGGCGCGGGCCGGAAGTTGGGATGCGGGATGGGGGGACGCATCGGGCGCGGGCTGAAACGCTGGGCGCGCGGCGCCCACGCTCCTATGCGTGTGCTGCGGGATGGCGGGTCGGCATCGGGCGCGGGCTGAGACGCTGGGCGCGCGGCGCCGTCGCTCCTGCGCGTGTGCTGCGGGATGGCGGGGCGGCATCGGGCGCGGGCCGGAAGTTGGGATGCGGGATGGCGCGGCGGCGGGGGAGCGTGCCCCGTGCGAGACTGGTGGCGTGACTAGTGCAACCCAACCCGCCCGGCCGCAACTCGACGGCTGGCAATATGTCTCCTCAGGCAAGGTCCGCGACATTTACGAACCGTCGGTGTATTCGCCGTTCAGCGATGTGATCCTGGTCGTCACCAGCGACAAAATCAGCGCCTATGATCATGTGCTGCCGACCCCAATCCCCGGCAAAGGGAAAATTCTGACCGCACTAACCGTTTGGTGGTTCGACCAGTTGCGCGAGATCGTGCCGAACCACCTGATATCACTGGACGTGCCGGAGGCGGTAGCCGGGCGGGCCATGATCTGCCAACGGCTGACCATGTACCCGTTCGAATGCGTGGCGCGCGGCTATTTGACCGGTTCGGGACTCGCCGAATACCGGCGGACAGGACAGGTCACGGGCATTGACCTACCTCCGGGCCTAGAAGACGGCGACCGGCTACCGCACCCCATTTTCACCCCCGCCACCAAAGCCGAACAGGGCGCCCATGATGAAAACGTGCCACTGTCCTATGTCGCAGACCAACTCGGCCTAGAAACCGCCGAAAAACTCCGCGACACCACCCTTGCGCTCTACGCCAAGGCCGAATCTATAGCCCGCAGCCGCGGCCTGATCCTGGCCGACACCAAATTCGAGTTCGGCACCGCCGCAGCTAACGGACTGCTGACTCTAGGCGACGAAGTGTTGACGCCAGACTCGTCGCGCTATTGGGATGCCCTGACCTGGGAACCGGGTGGGGCGCAGCCCTCGTTCGACAAGCAGTACCTGCGGGACTGGCTGACCAACGAATCGGGGTGGGACCGGCGCTCCGCGCCGCCCGAACTGCCCCCTGATGTGGTCCAACAGACCAAGGATCGCTACATTGAGGCCTACGAACGGCTGACGGGCCGCACTTTCATCTGACCCAGGCGGCTTTGGGCCGTTAGGCTGGTGACACACCAACCAAGCGACCCAGGAAGGTAGCCATGGCCCGCGTGATCGTTGACGTAATGCCCAAACCCGAACTCCTCGACCCGCAGGGCAAAGCTGTGGCGAGCGCACTCGAACGCTTGGGGTTTACCCAATTCCAAGCCGTCCGTCAAGGCAAACGCTTCGAGCTTGAAACCGCCGGGCCGGCCGGACCGGAGGTGCTTGCCGCAGCCCGCGAAGCTGCGACCACGCTGCTATCCAATCCCGTGATCGAAGATGTCGTGGCCGTGCGCTTCAGCCCGGAGCCGACCGGCAATCCCGCCCCGGCCGGAGCCCGCCCATGATCAAGATCGGCGTGGTCACCTTCCCGGGCACGCTCGATGACCGCGATGCGCTACGCGCGATCCGGTTGGCGGGAGCCGAAGGCGAAGTGTTATGGCACGCCGACAAGTCACTGCGCGGAGCAGATGCCGTGATCCTGCCCGGTGGGTTCTCCTACGGCGATTACCTGCGGGCGGGCGCGATCGCCCGGTTCGCGCCGGTGATGGAAGCGGTCATTGAGGCAGCCCGCGACGGGCTGCCAGTGCTCGGGATCTGTAACGGATTCCAAGTTCTGACCGAATCGCACCTGCTGCCCGGAGTCATGATCAAGAACAACCACCGCACGTTTGTTTGCCGTGAGCAGACCTTGCGCGTCGAGTCCGCCGCGACCGCCTGGACCGGGGAGTTTACTCCCGGTGAAGCGATCGTGATCCCACTGAAAAACCAAGATGGGCAGTTCCAGGCCCCGCCCGCAGTGCTGGACCAACTCGAAGCCGAAGGCCGGGTGGTGTTCCGCTACACGGGTTGGAACCCGAACGGATCAGCGCGCGACATTGCCGGCGTCACTAACGCCGCAGGCAACGTGGTTGGACTGATGCCTCACCCGGAACACGCCGTCGAAGTAGGCTTCGGGCCGGATGCGCCCGCCGGGGCCCGAGCCGGCCAAGACGGCCTGAGGTTCTTCGCCTCGGTCATCCGCCACCTGGGCGCAGCCCCCGCAGTCCCGCAGCCGGCCTGAGGCTGGACGCGTCGGCCGCTCGTTCCGGAACTGCTCAAACCGCCCGGGCTCGCCCCGGAACTGCTCAAACCGTCCGGGTTCGTTCCGGAACTGCTCAAACCGCCCGGGTTCGTCCCGGAACTGCTCAAACCGCCCCCGCTCGGCCCGGAACTGCTCAAACCGCAGGTCAACGGCCTGGTGGGGTCAGGACACAGCCGCGCGGAGCGCAATATCGGTGCGGTAGTGGGAGCCGTCCAGGCGGATTGATCCGATCCCGGCGTAGGCCCGGTCGCGGGCCGCAGCCAGGTTTGGGCCCATCCCGACCACCGACAGGACGCGGCCGCCGGCAGAACTCAAGCGTCCATCAGAACCCAGCTTGGTGCCGGCCTGCAACACGGACACGCCAGGGATGGCCTCTGCGGCCTCAATGCCGGTGATCACATCACCGGTCACAGGTTTGCCGGGATAATTCGCGGCAGCCAGCACCACGGTGACAGCCGCATCGGCGGACCAAACCGGTGGCTCGAGCGCGCCAAGGGCACCGGTCGCGGCGGCGAACAGCAACTCCGACAGGGGGCTCGCCAGGCGCGCCAACACCACCTGGGTCTCCGGATCGCCGAACCGGACGTTGAACTCGACCACCCGCAAGCCCTGCGCGGTGAGCGCCAGCCCGCAGTACAGCACGCCCTGGAACGGCACGCCTCGGCGGGCCATTTCCGCCACGGTGGGGCGCGCCACCTGCTCCAAGACCTGCTCCACCAGGTCAGGCGGCGCCCACGGGAGCGGTGAATACGCGCCCATGCCGCCCGTGTTGGGTCCTTGATCCCCGTCCAGAGCGCGCTTGAAGTCCTGCGCCGGAGCCAACGGGACCACACTGGCGCCATCGGTCACGCAGAACACCGACACCTCCGGGCCGTCCAAGTATTCTTCGATCACCACCGGGCAACCCGCCTCGAAACAGGTTTGGGCGTGCGCCAGCGCAGCTTCCCGCGAGGCGGTCACCACCACGCCTTTGCCGGCCGCCAGGCCGTCATTCTTGACCACATAGGGCGAGCCGAACTCATCGAGTGCCGCCAGCGCCTCATCGCGGGTCTTGGTCAGGCGGCTCGCTGCGGTTGGCACACCGGCGGCCGCCATCACTTCCTTGGCGAACGCCTTGGAGCCTTCGAGCTGCGCTGCCGCCGCGCTGGGTCCGAAGCAGGGGACGCGGGCGGCGCGCACGGCATCGGCCACGCCATCCGTCAACGGGGCTTCCGGGCCGATCACCACGAGGTCGCACCGCAGGTGGCGAGCCAAATATGCGACCGCCGGCCCCGACGCCAAGTCCACCGGGTGGACCTGCGCCGCTCGCGCTATCCCAGGGTTGCCTGGCGCGGCGAAGAGTTGGTGGCCCCCCTCGCGGTGCAATGCATGGACGATGCCGTCTTCCCGGGCACCCGAGCCCGCCACGAGGATTCTCACAGGGCTTAAGCGTAGCTGGGGCGCGGCGTTGCGGGGGTGGAGGTGCGGGCTGGGTGGTTCGGTGATGGCGGTGGGGGTGCTGGGTCGGGGATGGGGGATGCGGGTAGGGCGGACGGCATCGGCCACTGTGGCGGCCACGGCATCCGTCACCGGCGGTCCCGTAGCGGTGGCTGGGGTGCGGCGGGTGCGGGCGGGACGGACGGCATCGGCCACGGGGCGGCAGGCGGGTGATGGTTTGGGGCGCAGAGGTTGTTAGCCTGGTGGGGGCTTCGGCCTGCGACCATCTGTGAGCGATGAATGGATTGAACCGACCGCATGAATCACCGCCGGGCATCTCGCCGCGTTCGGCTCGCTGCTGCCTGCGGCCTTGGGCTGGCGCTGCTGAACGGCTGCGCTGGTGGCGGCACGGCGCCGGGGACAGCGTCGGGGACAGCGCTGGCGGGCGCGACCCTCGCCGCTACGGCAAAGCAGCCGCCACCGCCGGCCGCTGAGGCGTCTGGCCCGGCCTGCACCCTCCCGGACCCCAACGCTGGAACGGTGGCGACCAGCCTGGAGGCCGGCGGGGGTTGGCTCACCCTGCCCACCTATGACGGCTCCAACCAGTCAACCCATATCAACGTCCAATTTGACCCGGAAGGCCGGTTTGGGCATCCGTTTTGGATGACACTGACGCCTTATCCATACCAGGACGCCAGCAAAGAAAACCCGTCGATTCTGGTGTCTGATAACGGATTGGACTGGGCTGAACCCGCCGGCTTGACCAACCCGGTATCCGGCGTGCCAGATGACGTGAACCGTAAGGGTCATTACTCCGACGGCTATTTGCTGCCCCGGCCTGATGGGTTTGAACTGTGGTTCCGGTATAACCCGGCACGGGCGGGTGAAACCCGGGCCGACAATTCGACCAACATCATTTACCGGATGAACTCCCCGGACGGCGTGACGTGGTCAGAAAAAGAAGTCATATTCGATGGCGGAATCCCCAACTACATGAGTCCGTCCCTGATCGCCGAAGGCGAAAAATACCGTCTGTGGTACTCCAATTATGGCGGCGAATTAGTCTATAGTGAGGCAACCGGCCCCGATTTCTTGTCCTGGAGTGATCCCCAAGCGGTCACAGTTGAAATGGGGCAGGGTTACGTGCCGTGGCATCAAGAGATCCGCCCAACCGATTCGGGTTATGAGGCGCTCCTCGTGGGCTATAGGACCGATCCGGCGAGCCAAAAGAGTTCATTTGCCCTGTTTTATGCGCAGTCAACGGACGGCTTGAACTTTGGTCAGGCCCACCAAATCGACCCGGCTAAGGTTGACCTGCGGCTCGCCGGGCACCAGCTCTATAAGAGTTCGCTGGTCCAGCACTGTGGCTCTTACCTGTTGTATCTGTCGACCATCACGCCTGAGGGTGCCTGGCTGCCGTTCTACAAACAAGTTGGCGTGGATGAACTGTCACAGTTGTTCATGTCCGAATGAACCGACCAACTGGGCGTTCGGTTGCGGGCTGCGCGATTGATTACAGTTGTCGGCGCCCAAATGAACTGACCAACTGGGGGTTTGCGCCGGGTCGGGGGTTCGCTTGACGCGGCCACCACCGACCGGAGCCATAGCTGCGGCCCCGTCAGTGCCCGCCCGCGTTCGCGGCCGGCGGGCCGGCGGGTAGGATCGGGGCTATTCGGGGGAGAAGGAGAGCCACTGTGACTACAACAATCACGCGGGCCCCGAGTTTTTTGGACCGGATTGCGCGGCTGAAAAGCCGCGTCATTGAGGCGCGGCCTGAGGTGGACTTGGAGAACGCCCGGATTCTGACCCGGAGTTTCCAGGCCACGGCGGGCGAGCCGCTGGTGGTGCGAAAAGCGAAAGGGTTTGCGGCGCAGTGCGCCGCGAAGACGGTCACCATCTGGGACGACGAGTTGATTGTGGGCTCGCCCGGCTCAAAGATGCGCGGCGGCATCCTTAGCGCAGACACCTGCTGGTCAGTGCTGGATGCAGAACTGGACACGATCAGTGACCGCCGCTACGACCCGTTCTATTTGAGCGAGGCTGACCGGGAGGCGTTCCTCAATGAGATCCGGCCCTACTGGAAGGGCCGCTCCACCTATGAAGCATGGCTGGCGCAGATCCCGCAGGACACGCGGGTCTTGCGGGACGCGGGCATGATCTACATCAACCGGAAGGCGGTCCGCGGTTGGGGCGAGACCACCGCCGGGTACCAGGCCGTCCTGGAAGAGGGCATCGCGGGACTAGTTGGCCGCGTCCGGGCGCGGCGCGCCGAACTCGACCTGACGCGAGCGGGTGACTATGCCAAGGACTGCTTTCTGCGGGCTACCGAGATCGCTGCGGATGGGATGATCCGGCTGGCGCACCGCTACGCGGATCAGGCTGAAGCGCTCGCGGCCACGGAAGGCGACCCGGTGCGGCGAGCGGAATTGGACGGCATCGCCCAGATTTGCCGACGTGTCCCGGAGCACCCGGCGCGGACCTTCCATGAGGCGCTGCAGGCGCTCTACCTGTACCAATGCTGTCTGATCATGGAGCAGAACGCGGCCAGTTACAACCCGGGGAGGATTGATCAGTACCTTTATCCGTTCTACCGGGCTGACCTGGCGGCGGGCCGGATTACGCAGGCCCGTGCTCAGGAACTGCTCGACTGCCTGTGGGTCAAGTTCTCTGAGACGTGCTTGTTCCAGGACGCGGTGACTGCGGAATTCGCGGCCGGGTATCCAATGTTCCAGAACGTGTGTGCGGGTGGAATAGATGTTACCGGTAGCGATGCCGTCAACGAATTATCCTATATGGTTTTACAAGCCACAATGGATGTGCGCCTCTATCAACCTTCGTTGTCGGTGCGCTATAACATGGCGAAAAATCCGGCCCCATTCCTTCGCAAAATTGTTGAACTGGTGCGCCTTGGGACTGGATTCCCGGCATTCCACAATGACGAGGCCGGCATCCGGATGGTGATGAATAAAGGCATCCCGCTGCGCGAAGCCTATGATTGGAACCCGTGCGGTTGTGTCGAGACCAACTTGGCTGGGCGGCTGCGCCATTACACGGCGCTGGCGGACATCAACTTGGGCGGGATAGTTGAATTAGCGCTGACCAATGGCGTAAACCGCAAATCCGGCGCCCAGATTGCGCCCAAGACGGGCGATCCCACTGCATTCTCCAGTTATAGCGAATTTCTGGAGGCCGTCAAGGCGCAATTACGTTACGCGATCAGCGCTGCCGTCAAAGGCAGTCACGTCATTGATGATATCTGCTTAGAGCGGCCGGTACCCGCTCTGTCGCTCTCGTTCAAAGAATGCGTTGAAAAGGGCCTCGACTATTCTCAGGGCGGCGCGAAGTACAATACCGGTAACGGCATAATCCTGATCGGTGTGGCGGATCTGGTGAACTCACTCGCGGCGGTGAAAAGCTGCGTGTTCGAGGCGGGCACAGTCTCAATGGGCCAGCTCACGCAGGCGCTCGCGGCTGATTTCGAGGGGTACAGCGACGTGCAGGAACGCCTTGCGTCCGCCCCAAAGTACGGGAATGACGACGCGGCGGCGGACGGGATTGTCCCCGGGATTTACACGTTTATAGCCGACGAGATCGAGTCCTATTCGTCCAAGTTTGGCCGCATGACGCCGGGTATTTTGCCCGTTTCCGGTAATACCCCGTTTGGGTTGGAAGTGGGGGCGTTACCGTCGGGCCGCCGCGCATGGCAGCCACTGGCCGATGGCGTCAGTCCATCCGGCGGCACCGACCTGGCGGGTCCCAGCGCGGTGCTGCGATCAGCCGCCCAAATCCCCCATGACCGGTTTGTTCAGGGAACGCTGCTGAACATGAAGATCGAACCCGAATTCCTGGAGACCGAGGCTGGGCTGACCGAATTGATGGCGTTATTGCGTAGTTTATGTACCTTGGGTGTATTCCATGTGCAGTTCAACGTGATAGACCGGGATTTATTGTTGGAAGCGCAACGGCACCCGGAGGCCCATAAGGGCCTGCTCATCCGCGTTGCCGGGTATACGGCCTATTTCACGGAACTGGGTAAAGATGTGCAAGATGAAATAATCGGTCGGACCACGCTCTATTCCCGGGCGGCGCGCAGCGGCGCGGGAGCCTAACCCCGTGCTGAATGACCCGCGTGCCGACGGACATGCCGCCGCGAGCGCGGCGAGGCCGCCGGCCGCTTCGGGCGTGGCGGAGGGGGCGGAAGCGGGTGCGCCCGGTGTGGCAGATGCGCCGCCGGCCCCGGGCAGGGCGGAAGCGGGTCGCGCGCGCGTGGCGGCGGCGTCGGCCGGCTTGGGCGTGGCGGAGGGGGCGGAAGCGGGTGGGCCCGGTGTGGCAGATGCGCCGCCGGCCCCGGGCGGAGCGGAAGCAGGCGCCGAGCGCGCAGCACGCCCGGCGGGCAGAGCGTTAGGGCTGGTGGGACGGGTGTTGCGGATTGAACGCGCCTCAATCCATGACGGGGCGGGTCTACGCACTGTTGTGTTCTTGCAGGGCTGTCCGCTGCGCTGCGCGTGGTGTTCGACGCCGGAATCGCAGTTCGCGCGGCCAGGGGTTGGCCGGGACCCGGCCGCGCTGTACGGCGAGTCAATGACGGTGGCGGAGGTGGTCGCCGAGATCACAAGAGATGAGGTGTTCTATTACCACTCGGGCGGCGGGGCAACCATCAGCGGTGGCGAACCGCTGGCGCAGGGCGAGTTCACTGCCGCTATCTTGAAAGCGGTCAAGGCGCACGGGATCGCCACTGCGGTCGAAACTACTCTGTTCGCCGCGCCGAAGTATGTCTTCGCGGCTCTGGAGTGGACGGATCACCTGCTGGTCGACATCAAGCACACCGATTCTGCGGCGCATGCGCGCTGGACCGGGGTGCCCGTCGAGCCGATCATCCGTAATCTGCGGGCGGTTGGGGCGTCGGGTTTTCCGGGACGGATCACGGTCCGGCTGCCGTACATTCCTGGTATCAACTCGGAGCGGGCCAATCTGGTGGCGACGGGGCGGATCGCTGCGGGCCTGCCTGGCCCAGCCGAATTGGAATTGGTCCCGTACCACCGGCTCGGAGTGGGCACCTATGAGGCGTTGGACTGGGACTATGCACTGCCGGACCTGCGGCCACCGGCCCGGGCAGACCTGATGGCCGCAGTGGCCTACTTGGCGGATTCGATCCCGGGCCTGACGGTCGCACTCGCTCGCTAGCACCACCAGGCAGGCGAACCCTGTGCACCTGAGCCGAGCTGTCCGGGGCGCTGGCTTCCATCGGCTGAACGGAACGAAATGCGCGGGTCAGCGCCTTTCGTTCACAATAGTTCCGCCTACTTAGGGGTTCCCCCGCAAAATCTGGCTCTCCTGCTCAATTGGTGGGTCATTTCCGGCCTGGGACGGTGGGCGGGCAGGGCCTTGAGCAAAGTCGGCCCGCGCCTGGCGCTGTCTGCGGCGTCGAGTGTTTCAATTTATCTCCTTTCCGGTGGCGAGTGTTTCAATTTATCTCCAGCCCAACCAAGCCCAA
>JAITJY010000188.1 GCA_031278675.1 Bifidobacteriaceae bacterium | reverse complement strand
TGATACCGCACCATTTCGGTGACCACGCCGCACAGCCATAGACAAGCCACCCACGCGGCGCCCCGCCGCACCCACATCACCACCAACACCACCCCGCCCCGACTTTGCTAAAAGCCCTGGCCCCGAGGGGCCGCACCGCACGAACTCTCGCCGCTTCGCTTCGAGGTTTTGCGGGGACCCTGAGGGGCCGAAACTCGGCTCAGGTGCAAAGGTTTCGGCTACATAGTGTGGCTAGGAATCCGGTGAATAAACCGGATTTCTAGGCCAAACCTGGGCTTGTCTGCCGCGTTTACGCTGGTGAGAGCTTCGCTCTCCCCTGCGCGGGCACGGTGGGACGGTGTTGAACAACACCGTCCTAGCGCGGCTAGCCGGTCTTGCGGCTGGCGCGCCAGTTACCGCGGCCTGGGCGAGCCGCGTTCCAATGTTCCACGGTGGAGGGCCTCCAGCCGCGGGTGCGCCCAACCATCGCATCGGGTACGGGCATCGCCAGGGAGCGCAGCGCTCCGGTGGTGATGCCTAATTTGTGGGCTACTTCAGTGACAGATAAGTAGTACTCAGTCATGGCCTATTCCTGTTGTCGCATCCCAAATCGGGGATTTGGTGTTCTTGGGTAATTCGGGGCGCGGCGGGGTGCGTCCAGCAAGGGTTCAGTTACTGTGGGAGGGATGGGGCCGCCGGGCTCTGGGCGTAGCGGCCACGGAGTAAAAACTAGTTCGGTGAGACCATCGCCGCCAGTTGAAAGGGCCGATTCTTCTTAGGGCTGAATCACGGGGTCCGGGAACCAGGGACCACCGAAACCCAGATCGCGCCGGCCGCAATTTCCCCGAGTTCAACCAGCCGGGCATCCGGACCCACCGCCAAAGCAATCACCCCAGCGAAATCGCGCCGTTCCAGCACACTGACCGGCGCGGCCGGAACCAACCCAACCGAAGCGAAATAACGCAGCATGGCAGGATCTGCATCCGAAATACGTTCGATTATCGCCACCGTCCCCGTCGGAGCCTGCGACAGCGCCGAAGCCACCGGGTGCACCACCGAACCATCATCCAACGGGATCGGGTCACCGTGCGGATCACGGCTGGGCGCCCCCAAAAAAGTATCCAAAGCCGCGATAAACCGGTCGGAAGCGGCGTGCTCTAAGACCTCGGCGTCATCGTGCGCTTCATCCCACGCGTAACCCAACGTCTCAACCAAAAACGCCTCCAACAGCCGGTGGCGGCGCACCATAGCCAAAGCCAACCGTTCGCCGTCCGCCGTCAACTCCACCGCCGCGTACGGCACGTGACGCACCAAACCCCGCTCAGCGAGGCGCTTGACAGCCTCCGATGCCGTCGATGGTGAAACTCCCAGCTTCACCGCCAACATGGTGGTAGTCACCGGCTCATCGCGCTGCCACTCGCGGGCCAGCCAAATCAACTTGAGGTAGTCCTGAGCCACCGCCGACGCAACACGTTTCATCCCGCCCAGCCTAGCAATCCGGTGAATAAACGGATTGCTAGGCAAAACCTGCGCTGGGGTGCGGCTAGCGGGCGGCCGCAATAGATAGAGGGTCTCCCGGCTTCCGCGCACTGACTTCGCCCCAGAGCACGCGGCCCGCTCGGTGAGACCCTCTACCTATAAAACGAATGTGTCGTAGGAGCGGTTCCCGGAACTGAGTGTGTTTCTCATCACATTTTGGCCAGGCGGGTAGAGTTTGAAGGGTCCGGCGGGCCCTGGAAGGGCCCGCCGGGCAGGTTGCCTACCCGAATGGAAGGACCAGATTCATGCATCCACGAGCCGGCCGTCAGGCCCAAGCCTCAGACCTGATCAACCTCCGCGAGCTAGAAGACGCCTATTACTCCGTCAAACCAGACCCGGCGAACCCAGCACAGCGGGTGGTGTTCGGGACCTCAGGACACCGCGGCTCGTCGCTGGATGGAGCCTTCAACGAGGACCACATCATTGCGATCACGGCCGCGATCATGGAATACCGGCGGAGCCAAGGCACCACCGGGGAACTATTCCTAGGCCGCGACACCCATTTCCTGTCGCTGCCAGCGTGGCGGACCGCCGTCGAAGTATTGGGCGCCGGCGGGGTCCAACTGCGCATCGACGCGCGGGATTCGTGGACACCCACCCCGGGCGTCTCTCACGCGATCCTACGTGCGAACGGATATCGCAGCGGCCTCGCGGACGGGATTGTCATCACCCCATCACACAACCCACCCCGCGACGGAGGCTTCAAATACAACCCGCCCACCGGTGGGCCGGCCGACACGGATGCGACCAGTTGGATCGCGGGGCGCGCCAACGAGATCCTGGAGCGGGGCGCGGTGGGCGGCATCGGGCGTATCTCGGTTGAAAAGGCGCTCGCTGCGGATACCACCCGGCCCTACGACTTCATGGCGCGGTACGTCGATGACCTGGTCAACGTGGTCAACCTGGATGCAATCCGGCTCGGTGGCGTGCGGATCGGCGCCGACCCGCTGGGTGGCGCGTCCGTGGACTACTGGGGTGCGATCGGCGAAAAATACGGCCTGGACCTGACCGTGGTCAACGAAACCGTCGATCCGGCCTGGGCTTTTATGACCCTGGACTGGGACGGGAAGATCCGGATGGACCCGTCGTCGCCGTACGCGATGGCGTCCCTGCGCGGCTTGGCGTCCCAACCGGGCCCCGATGGGCGGGCCCGTTACGACATAGCCACCGGGAACGATGCCGACGCCGACCGCCACGGGATTGTCACCCCCGACGGCGGGCTGATGAACCCGAACCATTACCTGGCTGCCTGCGTCTCCTACCTGTTCTCCGGGAACCGGCCGGGCTGGCCGCTCACCGCCGCAGTTGGCAAGACTCTGGTCTCATCCACGCTGATCGACCGGGTCGCAGACAATGAGGGCCGCGCCCTGATGGAGGTCCCGGTCGGGTTCAAATGGTTTGTGCCCGGACTGTTGGACGGTTCGGTCGCGTTCGGCGGGGAGGAGTCCGCCGGGGCGTCCTTCCTCCGCCGCGATGGCCGGGTTTGGACCACCGACAAAGACGGGATTATCCTCGCGCTGCTCGCCAGTGAGATCCTGGCGGTCAGCGGCTCAACGCCGTCGCAAGTTTACCGCGAGTTGGCACAGGTGTTCGGTGAGAGTTGGTACGCCCGCGTCGATGCACCCGCCACCCGCACCCAAAAGGCCGCCTTGGCGGCCCTTGACCCCGCCCAGGTGGTGGACACCGAGTTGGCCGGAGACGCGATCACCGCCCGGCTCGTCAACGCGCCCGGCAACGGTGCTCCGATCGGTGGCCTCAAGGTCACCACCGACCGCGCCTGGTTCGCGGCGCGCCCGTCCGGCACTGAGGACGTCTACAAGATCTATGCAGAGTCATTCCGCTCCGCTGACCACCTCAGCGAAGTTCAGGGCGCCGCTAAAGCCCTGGTCGATGCCGTGATTGCCTAACTCAGCGCCTGCCGGTGGCGGCGGGCCGCTACGACCAAGGTGACGCCAACGATCACCGCCCACAGCGCCAGTTGTCCAGGCCAAGTAATGTTCTGCGGGCCGGTGACGGCCAGCAGCGTTGGACTGGGCGTGGGGGTCGACGGCGGAGCGGTGCAGCCCTGGGTGGTGGCCGCGCTCAGCGCCTTCGCCAGATCTTCGAAATCGTTCGCGAGATAGTAGTCCGAGCCGACTGTCGGGCCTGTGAACACCTTCAACGCTTGTTCGTCGACGGATGGTCCCATTCCCACCGGCACAAACCGGACTCCTTCGGTCTTGAGGTAGTTGGTCCACAGTTTGGCGTCATCAGGGTCGGAGCCGATGTCGCCATCGGCCAGCAGCACCACCGCGTCAGGGGCCTCTGCTTGATCCAGGACTGCGGTGAGCCCGGCCACCCAAGAGGTTCCTCCGGTTGGGGTTGCCCAAGCGTGGTACCAACTCTTGACCAGATCGGCGCCGGCTTGCGTTGACACATCTTGCGGCGTGGTGTGGTTGGGGTGGGCCGCCAGATAAGGCGAGTCGTAGCCGAAGCTATACAGCGTCACCGACGAGTTGGAGCCGACCAGCGTGTCCAAGAAGTCGTCCAATGCGGCGACCATGTCGCTGTAGAAGCCGGACATGGAGCCGGACATGTCCACCACCAGCGCGATCGACAGGCCGCAACCCTTAGCTAAGGCCGGGTTGACACCAACCGGCACGAAGGCGGGGCCATCGGGCGTGTCAGCCACCGCGTAAGTGTTGCCTGCCGTGAATGGGCCGTTCAGCGTGCCGACATATTCGCTTTGGTAGTCGTCATAGGGCAACGGAGCGATGTAGCCCGCCGGCACAGAGACGATCTTGATGACGTAGTCCAGGTCCAGGCCGAGCCCGCTGATGACGAATGAGCAGTCGCCATCGTCGTCTGAAGTGCAGGTTTGCAGGGGCGAACCGGTGGTGCCGGACTCCCACAGCCCCAGCACCGCGCCGGGCAGCGCGTAGACCTGGTTGGTGGCCGGGTCCGACCATTCCGCCCACACCTTGGTGGTGAGCACCGCTTCCCCGGCCGCAGGGGTGGGCACGGCATCAGGTTCGGCGGACACTTCCGCAGACGGTTCGGCGTCTGCGTCGGTGGGGGCTTCGGCGTCGGTGGGGGGTTCGGCGTCGGTGGGCGATGCCGTCTCGGTGGGCGATGCCGTCTCGCTGGCCGTTTCGCTGGGGGCGGCGGGCTCGTCCGGATCGAGGGCCCAGGCGGCACCGGAGATGGTGGCTAGGGCCAGGGCGGCGGTCGCGGATGCGGCGAGCAGTCGGAGGGTCAGGTGGTGCTTGCTAGTTGACATGGTTCGTCTCCTGGGGAGTGGCGGGCCAAATGGGGCGTCCCCCGCGCGCCCAACCAATCTACCGGAAGCGGTCAGTCAGAATCTAGAAATCCCAGTCCTCGTCTTCAGTTTCGACGCTGCGGGCTATCACATAGGACGAACCGGAACCAGAAAAGAAGTCGTGGTTTTCGTCCGCATCCGGCGCGAGCGAAGCCAAGATGGCTGGCGAAACTGCGGTTAGGTCAGGGCCGAACACGGCCTCGAAACCCAGGTTCATCAGCGCCTTGTTGGCGTTGTAGCCGAGGAACCGTTCCACGTCGCTGACCAGGCCAACCTCGGCATACAGCGAACGGGTGTAGTCGACTTCATTCGCGTATAAGTCCATCATCAGATCCAGGGCAAAGTCATTCAGCTCCGGCCGGCGGTCCGGCGTTAGCTGCGCTAGACCGCGTTGAAACTTGTAGCCGATGTAGTACCCGTGGACCGCTTCGTCACGGATGATCAAGCGGATCAAGTCGGCGGTGTTGGTCAGCTTGGCCCGCGATGCGAAGTAGAGCGGTAGGTAGAAACCTGAATAGAAGAGGAAGGACTCCAGCATCACCGAGGCGATCTTGCGGGCCAGGGGGTCATCGCCTCGGTAGTGTTCCAAAACAATCGCGGCCTTGCGCTGGAGGTATTCGTTGTCCCGGGACCAAGCAAAGGCGGCATCGATCTCTGTTGATGAGCAGAGCGTCGAAAAGATCGACGAATACGATTTGGCGTGGACCGATTCCATGAACGCGATGTTGGTGTAGACCGCCTCTTCGTGGGGTGTGAGTGCATCGGGGATCAAAGCGACGGCGCCGATGGTCCCCTGGATGGTGTCCAGGAGGGTCAAGCCGGCGAAGACCCGGTTGGTCAGCAGTTGTTCGGCGGGGCTGAGGGTGGCCCAGGACGTGAGGTCGTTGGACAGCGGCACCTTTTCCGGCAACCAGAAGTTCCCGGTCAAGCGGTCCCACACTTCTAAGTCTTTCGGGTCCAAGATGCGGTTCCAGTCGATCGCCTCAACCGGGCGGGCGGGTGCGGCCGCCTGATTCACAGTGCGCATGAGACGCAGCCCTCCATTTCGGTGCCGGCTAGCGCCGCTTGGCGCAACCGGACGTAATACAGCGTTTTGATTCCTTTGGACCAGGCATAGGCCTGAGCCCGGTTGATATCCCGGGTGGTGGCCGTGGCCGGGAAGAACAGCGTCAGGGATAGTCCCTGATCGACGTGAGGTGTGGCGGCCGCATAGGTGTCGATCACGGCTTTAGGCCCCAGAGCATAGGCGTCCGCGAAGAACTCCTGGTTCGATGTGTCCAGATGTGGCGCCGGGTAATAGACCCGCCCGGTCTTGCCTTCTTTGCGGACTTCGATCTTGGCGGGTACGGGGTGGATCGAGGCGGTCGAATGGTTGATGTAGGAAATCGAACCGGTTGGCGGGACTGCTTGCAGATAGGCGTTGTAAAGGCCGTCGCGCATTATCGCGTTGTTCAATTGCACCCAATCATCGCGTGTCGGGGCGGCGAGCCCCGCAGCCGCAAATAGCGCCCTAATGCGCGGTGTTTGGGGTGCCCAATTGGCGCCGGGCGCGGTGTAACGGGCGAGTTGTTCACCGCTTGCATATTTCGATTGCGCGAACCCTTCGAAGGCGCTACCCCGTTCAAGCGCCAGCCGGTGCGATGCCGCGAGCGCGTGATAGGCGATCATGGCGAAGTA
>JAITJY010000176.1 GCA_031278675.1 Bifidobacteriaceae bacterium | reverse complement strand
CCGTGGCGGATGCGTTCTTGCTCGGCGATTTCAACGCCTACACCCAAGAAAAGCCGCTGTTGGCTCTGCGCGCCGCCGGCTTTACGGATGTGGCCGAGGCCAGCCAAGGAGATGCCCGCGAATACTCCTATTCGTATTCTTCACTGGTGGGTTCGCTGGATCACGTGCTCGCCAACCAGTCCGGGTTGGACCGCGTAACCGGGGTCGATGTGTGGAACATCAACTCACCCGAATCAATCGCCCTGGAATACAGCCGTTACCGTTATTCGGCGACGGATTTCTATCAGAGCGACGCCTACCGGTCCTCGGACCATGACCCGGTGGTGGTTGGGATCACGGCGGCGGCCCCGGCCGCCGTGGCGATCCAGTTGCTGAACATCAACGATTTCCACGGCCGGATCAGGCAGACCACCACCTCGGGTGGGACCACCACCCCAGGGACCGTCAAGCTTGCGGGAACCATTGAAAAGCTGCGCGACCAGGTGGGGGACACCAGGACGCTGTTCTTGTCAGCCGGTGACAACGTTGGTGCCAGCCTGTTCGCCAGCGCTATCCAGGACGACATCCCAACCATCGATGTGCTGAACGCGCTTGATCTAAAAGCCAGTGCGGTCGGGAACCACGAGTTCGACAAGGGCTTCGCGTTCTTGAACAGCACAACCATCACAGCCGCGAACTTCGCCTATCTTGGCGCCAACGTCTACCAGAAGGGCACCACCACGCCGGCGTTGCCGGAATATGCGATCTATGAGATCGACGGGGTCAAGGTTGGTGTGATCGGTGTGGTCACACAAGAAACGCCCAGCCTGGTCAGCCCGGCCGGTGTGGCCGGGATCGACTTCGGCGATCAGGTCGATGCGGTCAACCGGGTCGCCGCCCAGCTGAAGGAAGGCGGCCTGGCGGACGTGATTGTCGCGGAATACCACGACGGTTCACCGGAAGGGATCGACGCGGGCGTCACCATCGATGAAGAGATCGCCAAGTCGGCGACTTTCGGCCGGATAGTCAATGCGACATCGTCCGCTGTTGATGTGATCTTCACCGGTCACACCCACAAGCTGTACGTCTGGGACGGGCCGGTGCCTGGCGAAGCTGGGTCCTTTAGGCCAGTGGTGCAGACCGGCAGCTACGGCGACAACGTTGGCCGGGTGGTGTTGAACGTCGATAAGACCACAAAGCAGATCACCGGCTACACCGCTAACTATGTTCCCGTCACTTCGACCACCGAAAGCGACGACCAGCTAGCGGCGACCTATCCCAGGGTCGCAGCAGTCAAGGCGATCGTCGATGCCGCGCTGTTGTACGCCGACGGGATAGGGCAACAAGAAGTCGCCAAGATCAGCGCGGACATCACCACGGCGTTCTCGTGTGGCAGCTACGTCGATGGCATCTACACCAACGTGGCGCCCGCTGGGGCGGACTGCACGGCATCGCGCGATAACCGTGCCGAAGCCTCCGCGATGGGAACCCTGGTGGCGAACGCGTTGCGGGACACGCTGGGCGCCCTGCCTGATCCGCCGGATTTCGGGATTGTCAACCCGGGTGGGTTGCGGGCCGAACTGTTCTACGCGAAGTCCGGGGTAGAAACCACCGACGGTTCGGTCAGTTTCGCGGAAGCCAAGTCGGTTCTGCCGTTCGACAACACGTTGGCGACGGTCACCTTGACCGGCGCGCAGGTCGTTGAGCTGCTGGAACAGCAGTGGCAGCGGGACGCGAACGGTCACCTGCCGTCGCGGCCTTACCTCCAGTTGGGTTTGTCCGATGACGTCCGTTACACCTACACCCTCAAGGAGACCACCTGCACCTCGGCTGCCACGAACGCCAGTGGCGGCCATGACGAGGTGGCGTGTGAAGAAGGTACGGTCAGCGCAGTCACGATCGACGGGCAGGCCTTGGAACCTCAGGCGGAGTATTCCATTGCGACGTTCAGCTTCTTAGCGGCCGGCGGCGACAACTTCTGGGTCCTGGGTGAGGCGACCGGCGCAGGCAAGATGGTCGACACCGGAATGATGGATTGGGAAGGGGTCAATTCCTACCTGGCAGCCAAGACGTTGACAGATGGCGCCTTGGCGCCCGATTTCCGCCGCAACGGCGTTAGGGTCGAGGGGCTGCCGGTCAGGGTCGATAGCAGTGAGGTCTTCAGTTTCGATGTGTCCGGGATTGATACCTATTCACTGGGCGCGCCCGCGAGCACTGAGGTGAGCGTGGTGTGGAACGGCAAGGTCTTGGGGACCTTCCCGGTCAGTGACGGCGCGGCGCACATTGAACTGGCGGTCCATCTGCCTGTGCCGGCTGAGGCCGGTGGCGCGTCCGTGGGTGGCCTGGCCCCAGCGATGGTTATCGATGCGGCCCCCGTGACCTTGAGCCTGGCGGTCAAGCCGTCTGGCTTGTCGGTGGCGTTGCCGGTGCTCGAAGTTGTCCCACAGGGTGGGTCAACACCGTCCTGGTCGCCCACCCCCAGCGGGACAGATAAGAGCTTGCCGGTGACCGGTCCGGGGAATCTGGGGCTGGTCATAACGCTGGCAGCAATTGCCGTGGGGACCGGTGCCGCCCTGGTGGCGCGCCGCCGCCGGGCCTTGCTTGATGCCTGAAGGGACGGTGCGTTTCGCGACGCCTGACCATGAGCGGCTCGCCGCAGGCTTATTGGGCCTAAGCCTCGGCGAGTTGCGGGCCCGGAACCTGTCCGGCAGTTTGTTCCTGCCGGACGGCTTCGCGGCCTTGGCCGCGCGCCTTGAGCGTGGTGTCCCGCTGCAATACGTCCTGGGCCGGGCGCCGTTTAGGACGCTGGAGTTGAGGATTGGCCCGGGTGCGTTTATTCCCAGGCCGGAGACTGAACTGGTGGCCGGCGCGGCGATAGCGGCGCTGGCCACCTTCCCGCCTAACCAGCGACTGGCGGTGGATTTGGGCACCGGCGCCGGACCGATTGCGGCGTCCCTAGCGGTGGAAGTACCGGGCGCCCGCATCTGGGCGGTGGAGCGGGCGTGGGCGGCGTTGGGCCAGGCCCGGGTCAACTTGGAGCCGCTCGGTGTCAGCGTGATCGCGGCCGATGCCGCCCAGGTGGCTACCAGCAACGGTCCCCTGGCGGAACTGGCCGGTAGGGTGGCCGTGGTCGCAGCCAACCCGCCGTACCTCCTGGATGATGCCGTGTTGGGTCCCTCGGTCGCCGAATACGAGCCTCCGGCCGCACTCTTCGGCGGCGGCGAGGGTGGTCTGGGGGCGCCGCTCGTGTTTTTGGCGGCGGCGCGCCGCCTCCTGCGGCCCGGCGGGATGGTGGTGCTGGAACATGATCCGTCCCAAGCGGCGGCGCTCCGCGCCGCCGCCCAGGCGGGCGGCCAGTTCAGCGACGTGCTAACGCATCAGGATCTGGCGGGCCGGGCCCGCTACCTGACAGCGGTCAGCGGTTGAACCGGACCGGGGTGTCAGGTGTCCAGTCGAAGCCGACTGCGCCCTCGCCGGGTACGTCGAAGGTCAGCGGGTAGTGCACGCCGTTCGGCAGAACTGAGGCGAACCCGTCGCCCCCAACTGGCCGCAATTCGAGCCGCATCTGACCGATGATCGCCTCCAATGCGCCGTCCCGGCGCCGGATTTCGGCTTCGCCGTACAGCTCAGACGTGTAGTGGCCCGTATATGCGGTGTCCGGGTGGGCGGGGACGGCTCCGGCGGCGCTGGCCCAGAACTCGGCCTCGCTGGCCGCGCCCGCCTCGGCGAGCGGCGCCATGAGGGCGCCAAGTTTGCTCAGCCAATCGTCCTGGGTCCACCCGAGCAGACGCGCCGCGACCTCCAAGCCGAGCGGCTCGTGGATGGTCATCCCCTCAAGGTTCCCGGCGATGAAAAATGCGACGTCGTCATCGGGCGCGAAACCCGCCAACGTGCGGAAACCGCGGATGGAACCACCGTGTGCCACGAGCTTGCGTCCGTGCAGCGTCTGGATGGTCCAACCCAGTCCGTAGCTGCGGAAATCCAGCTCAGTGGCCTCGAACGGGAAGAACTCGCCGGGCCGGATGATGGTCTGCGGGGCGTGCAGGGCCGCTGCCGCCGCCTCAGAAAACACTCGCGTGCCATCAATTACACCGCAGCCGAGTTGGAGGCGCAGCCAGCGGTCCATGTCGTGAGCCGTCGAGGCGATGCAGCCGGCCGCCCCCGCGAGGTGATAGACGTCGTCAAAGGCCAGTTGGCGCGGCGCGCCCCCCGCGTCGAGGCCGTAACCGAACGCCACATTCGGGTCAGCCGCGAAGTCCGCGACGTGGGCGAAGGTCCGCGTCATGCCCGCTGGCACCAGGACGTGGCGCGCCAAGAACTGGTCCCACGGTTCGCCCGCCACCTCGCTGACCAGCACGGATGCCAGGGCGTACATGTGGTTCTGGTAGGACATGCGGTAGCGGAACGGCGCGCGGGGCGGGATCAACGCCAGCCGTCGTACCAGTTCGCGGGCGTCTACGCCACGCGGTTGGACCTCGAAGATCGCGTCGTGGCGGGCTAGGCCCGAGTTGTGGGACAGCATGTCCCGCACGGTCAAGCCACAGGTTAGCTGCGGGGTGGCCAACTCGAAGCCGGGCACCACGGCGGCGACCGGGGTGTCGTAGCAGATCGCGCCCGAATCGACCAGGATGGCTATGGCTGTCGCGATGAACGCCTTGGAGCATGATCCGATCGGGAAGATCGTGTCCGCGTCGGGTGCGCGGCCTGTCGCCAGGTCGGCTGCGCCGCTCGCCGCGAACGCGAAATCCTCCCCGGCCCGGGTCGCTACCGCCAGGGCCGGGATGTGCTCGGCCTCGGCCAAATCTGCCAGCAGCGGCGCCAACGAAGTCGCGCTGCTCATGTGTGCCACAAGAGTCCTCCTCTAGTTGCCGGGGGGATGCCGACCCGTTATTCGCTGGGCCGCGTCAGGCGGGGGCGGGCCAAACTAACCCCGTCTATGCTAATAGTCTGTCTCCCGGTACCGGGGACAGGTCGGCCCAGGAAGGAGACAGATTTCCGATGAGCGATGCCGCCGAGACCGCCGGAGCCGCCGGAGCCGCCGGAGCCGCCGATGCCGCCGATGCCGCCGATGCCGCCGGAGCCGCCGGAGCCGCCGGAGCCGCCGGAGCCGCCGGAGCCGCCGGAGCCGCCGGAGCCGCCGGTGCTGCCGGTGCTGCCGGTGCTGCCGGTGCTGCCGGTGCTGCCGATGCTTGCGCTCCTACCGTTGCCGTCAAGGCTGGGGCTGCTGCCGCCAAGACCGCCGCCGTGGCGGCGGCTCCACGGGGCCGCGCCCGGGACTTGGGCCTGACCCTTGGACTATTGCCGCCGGGACCGCTCAACGCCATCACCGATGTCGCTGGGGTCCGCGTCGGCCATGCCACGGTCCGTCAGGGTGATCCGCCTGGTGGGCTGGGGCAGGGTCCCGCGCGTACCGGGGTGACCGCGATCTGGCCGGGCGACGGCATCGGGCGTGTGGGCTACCCTGCGGGAATGCACGTGCTAAACGGATTTGGCGAACTGACCGGTGCGGAGG
>JAITJY010000141.1 GCA_031278675.1 Bifidobacteriaceae bacterium | reverse complement strand
TCGGGTTCCGCAACATCCGCAACTACATCGCCCGGGCGCTCCTCGACACCAGCGGATTCAGACCAAGGATGCAGCTCCCCCTCCAATGACCACTACACCCTCGTTTGCGAAGAGCCGGTTTTCGGCTGCCTCGACGGTCGGGAACTCCTCGGGGTGCGACGACGGGTCGTCCACCAACTGGGCGAACAGCACGGCCCGCGCCGTGGCGAGGGGTCGCCTGGCCCACCACAGGTGCAACGTCGATGGATGGCCGTGGCGAATGGACTTCTCGCGGGCGGACTCCGCGTTGATCTTCTCCAGCGGGAGGCCGACCTCAATGAGCTTCTTCTTGCGCGGTTCAGGCATCATGCTCCTTGCTTCCAGATAGCTTTGCCAGTCCAACCCGTCGGCACGCCCATCTCACCCATGATCCGTCCGGGGATGCGGGGGAAACCGGCCAGGACGGCCTTCATCCGCTCGCTCCAGTGGGCGTCAGGGCTGAGATGGTCGGTCAGGTAGGCCGTGATGGCGAGCACGGGATACACCTTGTCATGCGGCCCTCCGGCCAGGTGCATCAGCCGCCGGGGCAAGTCGTTTGGCTGCAACATCACCTGTTGAATGAGCCGCCGGTTCCACAGGCGTGAGTTGTGGGCACAGATGTTGCGGACGTAGTTGAGTGTGGTGAGCCAGCTTCTCAGCGTCCGTTCGTGGGCGATGCCAGCGCTGGCAGCGATGGTTTGCCGGTCGGCGTAGACGAGGAACTGGAACAACCTCGTGACCGCACCGAAGTCGAAGAACTCGCACGCGATCCAGACCGGCAGGGGCGGCCCGTACTTGGACAGGTTGTGACTGACGTAGGGATCGGTCTGGGCACGGTTCTGGAGGCGGCGGTATTCGGCAAGCCACCAGTGGAAGGTCGTGTTGCGCTGCCCGTTTCTGGTCTGCTGTCGGCTGGTGGCCCTGGGATCGAGGTTGGCCGTAGTCGTATGCCCAAACGGGTCCCGCTTGCCGAGGACGTAGGCGATCCGCGCCCGGACGCCGACCTCGACAAGCTGGGTGCCCTCAAGCACCATGGCCCGCAGTTGGCGGTCGAAGTCCGCCAACTTGGCTACGTTCTCGAACCTGGTCCCCGGCGGCACCTGATCGAGCCGGGCTTGGCGGGTCGGGTCTGTGGGATCGAACAGCCGGAACGAGTGCAGGTAGCCGGTGAAGTTGTAGTAGCCGACCGCTTCAAGGACTCGGGCGGCGTAGGCGTCGTCGGAGCAGAGCACTCCCCGCGACTTGAGGAGGGCAAGCTGTTGGGTATAGCTGAGGTGAGGCTTGGCGTAGGTCATCGCCGCCCCCGGACAAACGAAGACCGGCCTTGCCGATCAGATCGGTAGAGGGCCGGTTCAAGTGACCTCAGTATACGCGAAACGGGGGTGATGCTCAAGGAAGACGACGACCGGCCTGGCTGCGAGTCGCGGTAGAGGGCCGATTCAAGGCTCCCAAGTCTAGCGGCTGTCGTGGTCATCGTGGTTCGCCTCCTCTGCTCCAGCGGACCGACCACTTCTCCATGAACCTCGTGGTGGTCAGGTCGGCGCGCAGGTGGTCGAGGCTGCCGGTGACGTAGCGCAGTTCGTCTCTGGCGGGTTCGTCGGGGTCCACGGCGACGAGGGCGAGGCGGTGGCGGTCGCCCTGGTTCTGGGCGGTGGCGACCTCGCGGTTGGTGATCTCGAACTCCCGAGCGCCTTTGAGGTAGCCCTTGACCTCGATGTAGAACGTCCGGCCCTGGTCGTCGGTGGAGCGGATGTCGTAGCCGGGGTTGTAGTGGTCCATCTCCTCCGGCGTCCTGCCCAGGGCACGCTCGGCGGCCATCACTTTCTCGACGGCGCGGCGCTCGGACTCCTCGGTCTCCCGGGTCGGAGATGTCTCTCCTGGTGGCATTGATTCCTCGGCGTCGTTGGCCTCGCTGCCTGCTGCCAGGATGGAACTGGGGATGACGAGGGCGCAACCCCGGACGTGGGCGGGCAACTCAACCAACTGGGTCGCCTGGTCCAACTCGGCCAGACGGCGGTCGAGCCGAAGCTCCCGCTCGCGGGCCTTGGCCTGGGCGGTTTCGGAGCGAATCTTGCCGGGCTTGCCGAGCCGTTCCAGTTCGGCGAGCCGGTTGTACTCGCGGTCCCAGTGGTTCATCTCGCTGGTCAGCCGTTGGGTGACTTGCTGGCGGACGCGGGCGGTCTCGGCCTCAATCCGGGTGGTCAACTCGGCCTTCCTGGGCTGCGTCCCGTGGTGGTACGCCCAGCGTTTGATCGTCGCCTCGTTGTTGGCCGCGATCCACGGCTCAGCGATGACCCGCTGGATAGCAGCGGCTTCGGCTGCCTCGGGCGCGTCGTAGTCAAGGTACGGCGGAGCGAAGGTGACGGCGGCGTGGTCGGCGGCTCTTTGGGTCTCTTTGAGCCGGTCCTTGAGCCGGGCTTGGCGGCGTTCCAGGGAGCGGAGGATCGCCTCGGGGCTGGACGCGAGGCGGCGTTGCAGGGTCGTCAGTGCGAAGCCGATGTTGTTGCCCCGGCGCACGTCCCCGGCGGCGGCGATCCGATCCGCCCGGCCCATCTCCGTCCGCACGTACTCGGTGACCTGCTCGTAAAGCTCCTGCTCCGCGTCGGAGAGCTCGTAAGCGACCGTGTAGGCGCGGCGCTCCGGGAACAGCGGCTTGCCCTCAAACGTCAACAGTTCTTCCTTGGTGCGGCGGATCATCAACCCGGCGGTGTCCGTGCGGTGGACGCCCTCCCGGTACTGCCCCTCGAACCGGTCAGCGTCGAGCAGGGACCTGAACAGTTGGAAGTCGTCCTCCTTGCCCGCGTGCGGCGTGGCCGTCATCAACAAGAAGTTCTGGGCCGTCTCCGAGAACAGCTTGCCCAACTGGAACCGTTTGGTCTCTTTCACGTCCTGGCCCCAGTAGTGGGCCGACATGCGGTGCGCCTCGTCCACCACCACGACATCCCACGACGTGTCCCGCAACTGCTCTCGCCAGTCCTCGTCGCGGGACAACTGGTCCATCCGGGCGATCAGGTACGGATGCTCAGCGAACACGTTTCGCCCAGCCGCGTCGTCCACCATGTAGCGGGAGAACACCTCGAACCGCAGGTCGAACTTGGACGCCAACTCCTCACGCCACTGCTCCACCAACCCGCCAGGGGCGACGATCAGCGCCCGCTCGCAGTCCGAGCGGAGCATCAACTCTTTGATGTAGAGGCCCACCATGATCGTCCTGCCCGCGCCGGGATCGTCGGCCAACAACTGTCGCAACGGCACCCTGGGCAAGAAGTCCTCGTAGACCGCCCTGATCTGGTGCGGCAACGGCTCCACGTCCGACGAGTTCACCGCCACCATCGGGTCATACAGCGCCGCGTACTTGATCCGCAGCGCCTCCGCAGCCAGCCGAAAGTCGTTCACGGCCCCGTCGAACCTCGGCGCGGCATCGGCCTCCGACACGACCGTCAGGCCCGCCGCCCGCTCTTCGGAGACGTACTGCTCGGCGAGCTTCCCGGCCTCGTCTCGGAACGCGACCTGGGCCACGCCCTCGTCCAACGGCTCGACCGACACAAGAGTTGCCACCCGACCAGGGATCAGGCCGCACACCCGGAGGCCTGGTTTCAGCGTGGTTAGGCTGACAACGGTGTCGTCGGCCATGCTGGACCTCCCTTCCTGGGTTCAGGCGAATAGAGCAGGATACAACCCACTCCGGACACTGTTCGCACGACTACTTGAACGTTTGCGCGAAGGCTGACCGCTGGGAGACGCTGCGACGACGGCCAGAGCCGCTTATCCAAGTATCTCAAACTCAGGCGGCAGATTCTGGCGGACGGGGCCAGTTCGGCCCTCGGTCAGTCCGTCAACTTCGGTTGCAGTCCGGTGAACTGGCGTGGCTGTGTCAGCCCCTAGGCCTCCCAGTCATCTTCGTTGCCGGGACTGGAGCGCTCGGCTCGGCGAGACGAAGGCGCCGCGCTGGAGTCAGGCCTGTCTTCTTCGTCGTCATCGAGGTAGGGCATGGGGCTGGTGAAGAAATGGCGCGTGTTCTGGCCGGGCCTCGGGATAGTTCCTGGGCCGTACTCGCCATTGGGTCCGGCGGCGGCGGGGTGGTGAATCCATTGATGCACCGACGCCACCGACACACCGCCGTACTCTGCCAACCGCCGCTGCGATGGAGCCGCCTGGTCGTCTTGAAGTTTGGCGACGCCGCCGATCTCAATGAGCATCCTGATGCTCCAGTAAGCCGCTCACACTGACGCCTGAGTCAACGGCGGCGTCCAACACCACCGCCGCGAGAACGACCGGCTCCTGGATCAGCGGCTCAGCGAAGGCGCGGTCCTCGTCACCGAGCAGAGGCAGAACCTCTTCGCACAGTGCCGCCACAGTCTCCCAATACCGCGCCATGACTCTGATCCTAAACCCGTTTGTCCGAATCCAGCAGTGGCTGGGGGTACGGGAACCGTTCGGGCCACTGAGTATTACTCCGTCGCCGCGCAGAGGGTATGCCGCAGAGATCCGGTGATCCTGGATCACTGTGACTATAACCATGCCATCGGCCTGGCCGACCCGTTGAACCCTGCCCTTCGCACGCCTCTGGACAGCCTTGGGGTCAGCGTTCGCGCGCCGGATCGCCGCGATCACGTCATCGTCTGGAATGTCCGGAAATTCGTTCTTGTGAGGGCGGCCCGTGCCGAAACGATGACCACCGACACTGGGGCGTCCAGGCTGACCCGACAGGATGTGCTCGCGGGCCCTCGCGTCCCCCCTCAGGTGGGTGTAGTCGCCCTCCAGTGCTCTCCACCGGCCGTACAACTCGTCTGGGTCATAGCCCTCCAAGCCGGGGGTCCTTCTGCCAGGACGCGACCGCGACACAGTGGCGCCGGTAATCCAAGCGTTTGGATTACTTTCGACAGAGTCATGCTGTAGTTCGGTTGTCGGCGCTTCTTCGCAGCCGACTCGCTTACTCCGAGAACCTCAGCGAGGTCCGCAATGGTCTCCCGTTGCCGCGCCATCTCCGCGCGGAGCTCAGCCGCTGCTCTCGTATTGATGTCTTGGGGGTCAGTCATGGTCATCAAGCGCAACCTACTTGGGTTGGTTACCAAGCCCATCAGCACCTAGTACGGCCAGTAGGGATCTATATAGGTTTGCAGGTACTAGGATGGCGGCGTGAACCCACGCAAGGCCGCGCCGCCGGCATCACTATTCGCGACCAATGTCGCTGCAGCGCTCCACGCGCTCTTGACTGATCGGGGAATCAGCGACGCCGAGATTGCGCGCCGGATCGGCCGATCCCAGAACTACGTTTCATCCCGCTTCCGCGGTGACGGCTCATTCACGCTCTCCGACGTTGACGCCATCGCACGCGACCTCGGAATCGATGCTGGGAGCTTCCTGGCTGGGGTTAGCCGTAGGCTGGGTATCTAACGTACGAGCGGTCCGGGCGCTTGCCGCCCCCGCCCGCCGGCCCAAGCCGGGCTACGTTTGCGGCTTGGGCCAGCCCCAGATAGCCTTGCTCGCAACTCCCCGAGCAAAGGACCCCTAATTGTCCATCCCCGCTGGCTGGTACCAAGACCCTCGAGACTCATCGCTTGACCGGTATTGGGACGGGCAGAAGTGGGGGGTGATCACGCGGCCGCGCGAGGCTCCGCAGGAGCGCCCGGTGGCCTGGCAGCCGCAGACCACGTTCCAGCCCCAACCGCTGACCGCCCAGCCGGCTCGGCCCCAGCAGCAGCCGGCCGCTTTTCAGCCCCAGCCGATGGCGCCCGTCCAGCGGCCCCAGACCACGTTCCAACCCCAGCCCAAGACGGCGGCGCCGCCCCAGCAGCCGGCCCGGTTCCAACCCCAGCCGCTGGCGCCCCAGCCTGCGCTGCCCAGCCAGCAGCCAGCGCCATTTCAGCCCCAACCGGCGGCGCCGGCAACTCCCGCGCCCCGCCCCGCCGCGCCAGCACCGCCTCCACCCCAGACGCAATCCCAGCACCCGGCTCCCGCCGCCCAGGCCGGGCAGGGCGGAAAGGTCGGCGTGTTCGGCGCGCGGCGCAAGGCCGAAGAGTACCGGGACGCTCTCGCCCGCGCGGAGGCCGCGCTGCAGGCCCTGAACGGCATGAGCTACCTTCAGATCCAAGAGGCCACCGCTCAGGCGCAGGCCGATCTGGCGAGGCTGGCCCAAGAGGCGGACCAGACGCGCCGCGAGGTGGCCGGCCTCGAGGCCCGCCTGCTCGACGTCCGCTCCGGGTTCGAGGTGCAGGACGTCGGGTTGTACGACTTCGAGCACCCAGCCGAGGACTCGGCCCAGCTAGCCGGGGAACTCGCCGCGGTCCGCGCCCAAATCAAAGAGACCGCCAGGCGCGGAGAGGCGACCCTGGCCACCAAGAACTTCACCTTCAACAACTCGACAGCCAAAGGCGCGAAGTTTGTCGCGGCGCTGTCCAAGCTGATGCTCTCGGCCTACAACGCGGAAGCTGAGAACGCCGTCAAGACAGTCAAGGCCGGCAACCTCGCCACCGCCACCGAGCGCCTCAACCGGGTTGTCGAGCGGGTCGCAAAAAACGGCGAGATGATCGACTTACGGATCGCCCCCCAGTACCACGCGCTGCGCTTGAGGGAACTCTCCCTGGCGTCGCGCCACCTGCAAGCGGTCCAGACCGCGAAGGAGCTGGAGCGAGAAGAGCGCGCCCGGCTGCGCGAAGAGCAGAAAGCGGCCGCAGAGCTGGCCCGCGAGCGCGAGAAGCTAGAAAAGGAGCAGCAGCACTACCTCAACGCGCTCGAGGCGCTGCGCGCCCGCGGCGACGCCCAGAAGGCCGCCGAGATGGAGGCCAAGCTGGCCGAGATAGCCAAGTCGATCGAGGACGTGGACTACCGGACCGCGAACCAGCGGGCCGGCTACGTCTACGTCATCTCCAACGTGGGGGCGTTCGGCCCGGACATGGTCAAGATCGGCATGACGCGGCGGCTCGACCCGATGGACCGGGTACGCGAGCTGGGCGACGCCTCGGTTCCGTTCAGGTACGACGCGCACGCTCTGTTCTTCGCCGCCGACGCGGTGGCTGTCGAGACGATGCTGCACCAGCGCTTCGCCGCAGCCCGGGTGAACAAGGTCAACCCGAGGCGCGAGTTTTTCCGCGTCACACCCCACCAGGTACTCGAAGCGCTCAAGGAGCAGGGTGTGGCGCTGGTCGAGTTCAAGCTCGAGCCCGAGGCGGAAGAGTACCGCCAGTCTGGCGGTCAAGTCGCGCGCCCGGACCTCGCCGCCTGACCCGCGCGCCGGCCGGTCAGGCGTCGGCCTCGGGGTCCTCGGGGGCGGTGGCGCCGATGGCGGGCATCTTGGCGGCGAGTTCGGCGAGGCGGGATCTGGCGGCGTGCTGG
>JAITJY010000123.1 GCA_031278675.1 Bifidobacteriaceae bacterium | reverse complement strand
AACTTCGCTAATCACGCGCATCCTGCCTTTGTCGCGGCCATGGATACCGTGCGCTCCGGGGAACTAGGCAACCTGATCGGGGCGTTCGCGCGCCTGTCCAATCGCCGGAGTTATCCCCTCGAAAATCTCGCCTGGGCCGGCCAGTCATCGGTCGCCTGGTTCCTCGCGTCGCACACCGCAGACCTGATTAGTTGGCTCACCGGCTGGCGCCCGGCCAGCGTCTTGGCGCGCGGCTCAAAAGGGGCATTGACCAGCCACGGCGTTGACACCTGGGACCTGATCCAATCAATTGTGACCTTTGATTCAGGCAAGAGCGCCTTACTGGAAAATTCCTGGGCTTTGCCAGACTCTCACCCAACCGTGGTCCAGTTCGACTTCGTGCTCCACGGCGAAGCTGGCCAATTCCAGGTCGACATGACAAGACAAGGCGTAGTCCTCGCCGGACCAAACGGGTTCACGTGGCCTGGCACAATTAGCTGGATCCCCGAACTCCTCGACAAGCTGTTTGACCGATTGGACCAGCCGGATCCCAGTTCTCTCGCAGCCGGAGTCGACAACACGGCATTACTCGTGGCACTGCACCGCTCGTTGGAGACTGGCCGCGAAGTGGCCGTTCAGTTGGACCCGCAATGACTCAAACCGACGGCGCGCCTACCGCCAGCCAGGACACCCAGCTAGCAAGTTGGGCCGACCAACTCCTGCAACCGGCCAGGTACGTGGCAAGCGATGAACTGGCAACTATCCGCGCCGCCGGACAAGCCATTGCGCACCGGATCACCGGCGGCGCCAGACTGGTGACATTTGGCGCCGGCCACTCCTGGTGCCTGGCCGCTGAACTGTCCTACCGCGCCGGCGGCCTACCGGAGGTGATCGCAGCCCATCTGGGAGACGTCATGCCCGAGCCGCATGAAGCCGCCTGGATGTATCTGGCCGATTCTGAGCCCGAACGTCTCCCCGAACTGGGGCAAGCCCTCATTGATCACCACCAGATCGCCCCCGGGGATGCTTTGCTGATAGCAACCAATTCGGCGCGCAACGGCGCCATCGTCGAATTGGCGCGCCGCGCCACCGAACAAGGGACGCTGGTAGTCGCCATCGTGTCGCGGGCCCACGGCGCGGCAGTCGCATCACGCCACCCCAGCGGCCTTAAAGCCTCCGATTTTGCCGATTTCGTGATCGACAATCACGGCACGGCGGGTGACGCCGCAATCGAGTTCGCACCAGGCCACCTGGGCGGAGCCACTTCGACCATCGCGGGAGCACTCATTGCGCAGATGCTGGCGCTCGTCATCGCCGAGGCTGTGACCCGGACCGACGGCGAGTTCGCCACGCTGCGCAGCGCCAACCTCGACCCCAAGGGAGATCACTAAACCAATGGATGCCTATTTGGCTGTTGATCTGGGCGGGACGGCCGTCCGTGCTGGATGGTGGGAAGGGGGCTCGTTCGCCGAGTCAGTGTCACAGCCAACCAACACCCGGCATGGCGCTAGCGGCATATTGGAGCAGATCACGGCTCTGGCGCACGGCCCGGGCCGACCAAGCTTCGACCGCTGCGTCATCGCGACGGCAGGCACGCTCAACCCCAAGACCGGCACGGTCTTGCGGTCAGCCAATTTACCATTCGAGGACACGCCGTTGCGTTTAGAGATGGCAAATCGGCTCAAGGTGCCGGTGGCCGTGGTGGGCGATGCCGTCGCGGCCACCCTCGGCGAGTTCTGCGCCGGAGCCGGGAAGACGGCATCGGACGGTGTGTATATGACGGTCTCAACTGGGGTCGGTTGCGGAATTGTGACCCGTGGCGCCTTGATCTCCGGTAGCTGGCAGCAGGCGGGCGAACTTGGTCACGTCCCGGTGGACCTCTCACCTGCGGCCTTACCGTGCGCCTGCGGCCAGCGCGGTTGCTTGGAACTGTACGCTTCGGGGGCCGGGATCGCTGCCCGGTACGCTGCCGCCACCGGCCGCACCGCGAAGGGGGGCGCCCGCGACGTGATTGCTGCGGCGGAGCGGGACGATGCGGCAGCGGCCGCCGTGGTGAGCCGCGCGACCACTTTGATGGCTGCCGCCATCGGCGGTGCCATTAGGCTGTTCAGCCCCGAAGTGCTGGTGTTGGGCGGTGGGTTGACCCGGTCGCAACTCATAGTCGATCAGGTGCGCCAAGGCGTGGACCGCCTCCTCAACGTCTCCGTGCCGGGCGCCGTGAACCGGGTCAAACTGGCGCAGTGCCAACCCACCAGCGCGTTGACGGGTGCCGCGTTGTTGGCGGCGGGCGCACCCCGCGCGCACGCGATGGTGGCCGAGAGCCGTTTCGCCGGCCAACTGGAGGGGTGGCTATGACAGAGCACTTCATTGCTGGGGCCGCAGCCCAGCCCATCGCCTTCGCTAACGGGCTGCCGTTAGCTGGTTACATCAGGCGCACGGGCGGAGCGACGGGGCAGCTTGCTCCTCTTGACGCCCGCGTCGTCTACCTGGCGCACGGTGCCAGCGCCCTAGCGCTGGTGGCGTTGGACTTGCTTTATGTCCCGCGCGCGGTGGCGGATCGGGCAGCACAGGTGGCCGCCGAAGCGCTGGACCTGTCCCCCCGGCACGTCCAAGTAGCCGCCACCCACACTCATTCCGGGCCGGCGATCGCTGATGCGCGAGGAGCGGCTGCCGAAGCGGTGTCCGATGCCGTGCGCACAGCTTCCCGCGCAGCCCAGGACCGCGCACAGCCAGTTGAGTTGCTGCGGGGCCGGTTGCCTGTGGGGCCGTTGGCCGCGAACCGACGGCACGGCACACCGCCTGCCGATCCGGGAGCGCGGGTCCTTGTCGCACGCAGTGTGGCCCAGCCCGATTCGGTCCAAGCGGTGCTGTTTGAGGCGCCTTGCCATCCGACCGTCCTGGAGCATGACAACCGCCAGTATTCGCCGGACTGGCCGGGCGCGGCACGCGGCGTCCTAGAACAAGCCTTGGGCGGGACTGCTGTGTTCATCCAAGGCTGCTCAGGCGACCTGAATCCGCTGTTCACCGGGCACGAGCCGACTGATGCGGCGTTCTTGGGGCAAGGGCTGGGTTATGCGCTTGCATCCGGGGTGATTGATGCGCTGCGGGCCGCCTCTGCGCGCTATGTCAACCTGTCGTGGAACCGGGCCCCGTCAGTTCACCTGGCGTCGCCTTTGAGCGTGGCGCGGCCCGGGCCGATCAGCCATTTCATCAGCCGGGTGGGCTGGCCTTGGGCCGCCACGCCCCAGCCCGGCGAGGCCGCAGCCGCCTTGGCCCAGGCCCGCACCCAATGGCAAGCCTTGCCCGAAGGCGCAGAGCGTGATCAGGCCGGTGCGGCGCTGGCGTTGGCTTGGGCCCGGGACTTGCGCGCGGGTGGCAAGTTGAGCCGGGACCTGGTTGAGCCGGAAGTTGGGCCGCGCATTGGCCTCGAAGTGCGGACGTGCTCAATCGGTCCTGATCTTGATCTGGTCACCTTCCCAGGTGAAGTGTTCGAGCAGACCGGTATGGAACTCCGCGCTGCTTGGCCGCGTGGCACAGAAGCGCTAATCGCCTCTTGTGCCAACCAGTCGGTCGGCTATTTGCCGCCAGCGGCTGAATACGACGCGCTGGGCTACGAGGTCGGCGCGTCCTACTTGGCTCCCGGTGCGGCCGAGGCGTTGCGCGACGCCGCGCTGACCCACCGTTGTACGGTAGACCGGGGCGGGAACCGGACCGGAGAAAGCTGAATCATGGGTCGAGTTGAAGTCGCGCAAAGCGCAGCGTTGGGTGGTGCGCGCCCGCAAAGCGTCGCTCTCACCCCAACGCCGCCTGCCATCTGGGCGCAAGGCGAGTTGGGGCTCGGCGGCCCACTCGGCTTCGGGGGGCACCCTAGTGCGCTGGTGACGGCATCGTCCATTGGCTCCTCTAACCGTATCCGGGTCTTGTATTGCCTCGTGGAACACGGACCGTTGTCGCGAGCGGATCTCGCGCGGATAGTGCGCGTGCCCCGCGGCTCCGTCGCGCCGATCGTGGCTGGCCTGCTGGCGGACGGAATGTTGATCGAAGGCGAGGCCCGCCTCGAACCGGCGAAAACGGGTAAACCGTCGCGTCCGCTCTGGTTCGGTCCTGCCATTTCGCCTCCTATTGCGGTCCAGGTGCAAGCTAGCCGGGTGGTTTCGGCGCGCATCAGTCAGGGCGGACATGTGGTCCAGCGCCTTGAGGAGACGCTCTCGCCGAAGATGCGGGCATCTGAGATCGAGACGTTGGTCGTTGATCTGGCGCGTGAGATCCTCGGGACTGGTCCCACCTGTGGGGTTGGCTTGGCTTGGCCGGCGGTCTGGGACCACGCCGACGGCACAGTTCTGTCCTGCACGCCGATTCCGGCGCTCAATGGGTCGACACTATTGCCACAGCTCACCGCCGCTTTAGACGCACGTGTGTTTCCTCAGGACGATGCGCGGGCGCTGGCCCTGGGCCAACAATGGTTCGGCGAGGCGCGCGGCACCCGCAATCTGGCTGCCTTGCAGATTTCAGCCGGGATTGGTGCAGGCGTCGTCATAGATGGACGAGCCTTTGCCGCCGACGGTCAGTTCCCTGAGGTCGGTCACATGTGTGTCCAACTCGATGGCGCGCTCTGCGCCTGCGGGCGCAGAGGCTGCTGGGAAACCGTGGGTTCTCTGGAATGGCTCAGGCGCCAGGCTGGGCGCCTCAACTGGCCCAACTCCGAGTCGGCTACCCCGGGTGATTTTGTGCGGGCCCCGGGGCCGGCCGCCGCCAAGGTACTCGAAGAATATGCCCGCAACATAGCAGTTGGCCTGGTCAACATGGCGACCTGCCTGGGCGTCAGGCGCTTCCTGCTACATGGCGAGGTGGTCACGGGTGGGCAGCGCCTCGAAGCAATGGTCCGCGACCGGGTGGCGCGGGGCGCCTGCCTGCCGGGGACGCCCGACATCCAGGTCGACTTCTCGAAGCTCAATCAGGAAGCGGGTTTGCTTGGCGCTGCCGCTCTGCCGCTGGCCCACGCCATTGAGGGCGTTTAGAGAGCCGCAACCGGTGGCGTCCGTTGGCCCATGCGGTCGGCGGCGTCCGGGGCTTGGGGAATGGATCGAGGGAGGAGAGCGTTACCCCGGCGGAGGCTCGGTGCGGGACTGCGGGTCCGCGCAGCTTGGGTTCGGTGGGACTGCGGGTCCGCAGGGCGGAGGCTCGGTGCGGGACTGCGGGTCCGCGCAGCCCGGGTTCGGCGGCCCGCCGGGCCGGCGCTACCGGGGTGGGACAGCGCTGGCGCTGAGCTTAACGCTTCTGCGCCTATGGCGAACATGGCCACGGGGCGGGCGAAACTTGGTTACAGTCGTTTGTGTGGTCTATGTCCGCGCAGTGGAGCCGCCGCTGGCAAGACAAGCCACAAAGTGAAGGAGCGAAATGTTTGAGCGCTTTACCGACCGTGCACGGCGTGTGATAGTCCTGGCGCAAGAAGAAGCCAGGTTGCTAAACCACAATTACCTCGGCACGGAACACATCCTGCTCGGATTGATCCACGAAGGTGAAGGTGTTGCCGCCAAAGCCTTAGAGGCGATCGGAATGACCCTGGAAAACGTGCGCACGCAGGTACAAGAAATCATTGGCGAAGGCCAGCAGGCGCCGACGGGGAGCCATATCCCGTTCACTCCGCGCGCCAAGCGCGTCCTGGAACTGACCCTGCGGGAAGCCTTACAACTGGGACACAACTACATCGGCACTGAACACATCCTGCTCGGACTGATCCGCGAAGGCGAAGGCGTGGCAGCTCGTGTGCTGGTCAAACTGGGCGCAGATCTGGGGCGCCTGCGTCAGCAAGTGATCGAGATGTTGCAGGTCTACCAGGGCAAAGAGCAGATGGCGGGCACAGCCCCATCTGAGTCGACCCCGGCCGGATCAGCGGTGTTGGACCAGTTTGGGCTCAACCTGACCCAGGCGGCCAGGGAAGGCAAGCTTGATCCGGTGATCGGGCGGTCACAGGAAATCGAACGAGTGATGCAGGTCTTGTCTAGGCGCACCAAGAACAACCCGGTCCTGATCGGTGAACCAGGGGTTGGCAAGACCGCGATTGTCGAAGGGCTCGCCCAAGACATTGTGCGCGGCGATGTGCCAGAAACACTGAAAGACAAGCAGCTTTACACCTTGGATCTAGGTGCGCTGGTGGCCGGCTCCCGCTACCGCGGTGATTTTGAGGAACGCCTCAAGAAGGTCCTCAAGGAGATCCGCACCCGCGGGGACATCATCTTGTTCATCGATGAGATCCACACCTTGGTCGGTGCGGGTGCGGCGGAAGGCGCGATCGACGCGGCATCGATCCTCA
>JAITJY010000427.1 GCA_031278675.1 Bifidobacteriaceae bacterium | reverse complement strand
GTGGAGGTGATCGGCGTGGACGAGCACGCCTGGCGGCACACCAGGTTCGGCCCCAAGTGGGTCACGGTGGTGATCGATTTGACGCCGGTGCGGGACGGGCGCGGCCCGGCCCGCCTTTTAGACATGGTCGAGGGCCGCTCGAAGCAGGCGTCCAAGGATTGGCTCCAGGCCCGCGGCCAGACGTTCCGCGACAGAATTCAAGTGGTCGCGATGGACTTACTTCACCGGGTTCAAGACAGCCGCCCAAGAAGAGCTGCCCGACGCGGTGGCGGTGATGGACCCGTTCCACGTCCCCCGCCTCGCCTCCGAGGCCCTGGACCGGGTGAGGCAGCAGGTCCAGCAGGCCACCCAGGGTCACGCAGCCGCATGATGAAGTCCACACCGTGGCGCTCATCCCGATGCAGCCATTCCACGAAGTCGAGGACCATCACGTTTGGCAAAGGCATCATAAGCGGGTTCCATTCCTCAAGCGCTGTAGCCCAGGAGACACAGTCGTCGAGTGTGGTGGTCGGCTTGTGAACCGGCCCAATCCGGACCGCAGCGTGATGCCTCAGGGTATGGGAGACCCGTGACCCCGTTCAGGTGCGCCGAGTCCCTCGAAGAACTCGGCGCACCTGAACGCGCCAACGTTCTCCGGTCGCGCCCTGAGATAGCCCCCCATAGAACTTAAGTCGCTCTCAAGCCCCCCCGTTCTAGCCTCATTTCGTGGCCACTGCGGCACGTTGCATGCGGCCGAATTCCACTGCATCACAGGAGGAACAAATGAGAAGAATGGCAAGAATCGCAATCGGTGCGCTGGCTGGCTCAGCAACCTTGGCACTAGCCCTGGCGGCACCGGCGTCTGCGGGCATCAACATCGAAGACGGCATCACCTCCTACCCCGCGCGCTTCGAAGACCCCGAAGAAGACGACGGCCCCCTCCCCGACGGGCAGCCCCTCTAGCCCGGAACCCGCACCCCCCAGCACGCAACCCCCAACCCCGTTTCGCGGACATTCTCAGATGAGGCATGCGCCACCCTTCGCGGGCATTTGACTTTGAGGCAAGACGACGGCAAGCTGAACAGCATGACCTACGCCAAGGCGACCAACACCTATCTCAACAAGTCGCAGTGGGAGGTCTGGGGCAAAGAGAGTTTCTGGGGCTCGAAGACGGTGACTGTCCAGGGCGACGCCAAAGGCTCAGCCGCAGGCACAGGCTACTTCTACGGTGGCACCTATAAGTGCGGCGAGGGCTGCACCAACGCAGACGCGATCGTCCGGGCCATTGTGCAAAAATAAGTGCTCGTCGTGACCCGGGCGCCATCTCAGTCTGATAGGCCGACTGGCGGCGCGCGCTCTGGTGCGCTGCCAGTCGGCCTTGAGCGTTGGGCGCTGTTCCGCGCCGTGGGTCAAATCGAGCGGCGCTACGTGATGCGCTGCATGGCTATCCTCGGCGTCTCCATCGCCATCGCCCAAACCATAGTGTGGTTCTTCCCCGTCAAGCGCGAACTGGACGTGGCAGCGTACAGGTTGGCCGAGTGGGACGTTGAGGCGCCGATCGAGGTGTCCGTCGCGGATGCGCGGCAGGTCTTTGATGACTTCGGCGAACACGGGGCATATCTCGCGGCCGTGTGGGACCTAAAGGCCTCGTCGCAAGACTCCACGCTCGAGTGGGTCAGGGCATACGTGTCCCCGCAGCCAAGCGACACGCGGTATTCGTTCTACCCCAGCGGGACTCTATTGCACTCATCTGGCAGCTCTCCCGATGACTGGGTGGACCTGGACGCGACCGCGGCGGCTGCCCTTCACGCCCAGCCCGGTGACGACGTTGCCGTGCACCTAAATGCCGAGACGTCCGTGATGCTTAGAGTCCGGTCGGTGTATGCGGTGACGGGGCTCTATGAGACCGGCACGATCAGTGCACCCGCCGAGCCTCTATTCGCCGCGCTGCCAGAGGTCGCAGAAACAGACGAGATGAAGATGATGAACATTCTGCACGTTCGAGGCATGTCAAGAACTCAAGTAGAGGACGTCTTATCCGGGGAGTTCTACGCTGAGCGGTTCGAGCGCGGCGGCTACTACCCCGACGGCCCGGACGTGGCTAGCCTGGGCGTCGCCTCTCGGCAGGAACGACTCGTCGCAGCGGGAGAGATCGCGAGCATTGACGCCGGCTTCGTGGTGATCGCTGGGGTGGTCGGCGGCGCGGCGGTGCTGGCAATCTCACTTTGGGAATCGCTCGGTCTGATCAGACGGGGTGCGTCGACCGACTTGCGGGTTCTGCGTCGCCTCGGCGCCCCGAATGATCAGGTGTGGTTCATGGCTGGGGCATGGGCCACGTTCGCTGCCACGGGCGGTATCGCCTTGGGCACGCTTGCCGGCTTTGGCGGCGTGGCCTGGGTCTCCGGTGTTTCGGCCTTTTCTCCCAGCCTCACCGGAATCTATTGGGGTGCCGCCGGCACCCTATTGGCCTTAGTTCTAGCCTGCGTTTGGGTGGCAACTGGGATCGAGGGTCGGTCCAGGCGGTCGCTGTGACTGCTGCCCGCGTGACACTTCAAGCTCTGGGCTGGCGGTCGCTGGTCCTAGACGTGATGCTGCTCGCGGGGGTTGGTTGGCTCGCTGCGGTGATGGGCTGCTGGGGCGTTCAAAACCCGTTTGACCGTGCTCTATTTGCCTCCGGCATGAACTACGACCATCGGATGGAGAGCATGGCCCCCGCAGACGGATTGGGGCTCCTACGTGTTGGAGGGCTGGTCGTGGCACCTGTCAGCGACAACGGCGGCAGCGGCGGCCTCGAGTCCGGAGACTATTTCCGCGCACGGGAACTCACAATGATGCTCACGGACCCAGCTGGGTCCGCTGCGCTTGACCGGCTACTCGGCGCCTCTCTAGTCGCGGGCAACGCATCGGGTGCGGGGGTGCTTCTGGACAGCGCCAACGCCCGGCTCTGGCACCTTGCACCAGGGGACAGGGTGTCGTTGGTCTTGGTAGGCGCCGATTCGATCTCGGAGTGCGTAGCCACGATCTCGGGTCTGACGCGGCCCTACCACAGCGACTCCGCAGACACGGAGGGGTCTGGCTTGCTTGTGGTGCCATCTGGCCTTTGCGGCGCCGTCACTTTGGGGCACACGGCGAACCAGGGTGGGATCTGGGAATCGTACGACGCGCCCGGCGAGGTAGGGGCCACATGGTGGCACGGCATATGGCAAGCTCTGGACCCGAGAGCGTCTGCGACGGGCACCTTCATGTTTGCTGCGGGAGCGGCCTTGTGGGCGGTCGCTTGCGCGCGCGTGGCCGGTCGGTCGAGAGCCCGGGCTGGCGGTCCCGCAGCCACTCTCGTTCGATGTGGCCTGAGCCCGTCCAAGAGCCGGGCGGCGCTGCGGGCAGTCGTCATCGCCGAGGCAGTCATCTGTGCATCTCTTGCCTCCGCCGTTTCCGCGCTCCTGCTAGCCCGATCCGTGGGCACATACATACAGGCCCCCCAGGTGGTGTTTCAGGGATTGGCGATGACGGTAGTGGTTGTCGTGACAGCGACGGCGATGACGCAGAGGTGGCCCATGAACACCCGACACAAGTAGAGAGGCGGCCTGCACGTGACACGCAGCGACGAGCAGAGACTATCCGGAGACCCCAACGCGATTGCGCGGCTGCAACGGGTTCACTTCGCGCACCGCCGCCGCAGACGCTCACTCGCGGTGCTCGAGGGTCTGGACTTGGAGGTGCGACCTGGCGAGCCTGTGGCGATAGTTGGCCGGTCCGGTTCGGGAAAATCGACTCTGCTCGACATAATGGCGGGGTTGCTGCGTGCTACCAGCGGCTTCGTGGAAATCTGCAAGAGCGACCTCTTGGCGCTAGACGAGGACGGGCGAGCGCGCTTTCGCCTGGAGAACATCGGGATGGTGCGCCAAGAGTTCGACCTCATGCCCAGTCTCTCTTCTGTGGAGAACGTCGCGCTCGCCCTACGGCTCCGCGGCGTCTCCAGAGGTGACGCTGCGCAAGCGGCACGCGGCTACCTAGAGCGGCTGGACTTGTCCGGTAGGGAGAACCATCGACCAGATGAGCTGTCGGGCGGCGAGCGCCAGCGCGTGGCGCTCGCCCGCGCCCTAGTCGGCAACCCTCGGCTCGTGCTCGCGGACGAACCCGCCGGCTCCCTTGACCAAGAGCTTCGGGCGGAAGCACTGCAGTTGTTGGGCGAGGCCTGCGCCGATAGGGGTCTCGTCGTAGTCACCCACGACCCACAAGTAGCAAAGATCCTGTCTGCGACGACCTTCGAGTTGAAGGATGGCCGCCTCAGCCAAACGATAAGCTGATGACTCGCCCCCGGATCCGACGCGCGCCGTTCTTTCGAACGAGGGAACGCGCGGAGAACAGAGGATCATCTGGTCCGGCCATAGCGATTCGGGACGCCGCGCCCGCATGGTTCCCAAGCGCCAGGTTGGCCCACAGCCTGGTTCTCCTCACAGCGGCTTGCGCGGTTGCAGGGTGCGCTGAGAAAGGCTCGGATGTCGCGACTGTCATCTGCCAAGTTCTCAGGACCGTGCGGCGCGTCCCGGGGCGCCGCGGATGGGTGTCGCGGTTCGCTTGCCTGGTCGGTGTTTTCGATCAGGGAGGCAGGCGTGGTGTTGTTCAGCGATGTTGGCGTGGCAGATGTCTGGGGAGTGTTGCGCGGTGGTTGTCGGGCGCGGGACTGGCTCGATGGCGCTGCGTGGCGTCACCGGGGAACGCGGGGTGCGCGCGTACGCGCGGGACTGGCCGACCAGGGGACGATGTGATCGACGCTGAACGCGGGGTGCGCGCGTGCGCGCGGGACGGGCTTACTCGGCGGGCGACCCGAACACGCGGGTCGGACGGTGCGCGCGTGCGTGCGGGACTGTCCACGGCGGCGGATAGACTGTAGAGCCCTCGGCGAGGCCGAGCGCGGGATGTGGCGCAGTTTGGTAGCGCACC
>JAITJY010000255.1 GCA_031278675.1 Bifidobacteriaceae bacterium | reverse complement strand
ACTGCCCGGAGCGGCTGGCCGCCCCCATAGCCGCAGTACTGGCTGAGCCGCAGGCGCAGGTGTTCGTCAGCACCGTTAGCCTGTGGGAACTGTCGGTCAAGTTCTCCTTGGGCAAGATCGACTTGGCCGGCCACAGCCCTGAGGAGATCGCAGCGTTGGCGGTCGACAGCGGCTTCCCAATTGCGGCGCCGTCGGCCACTGTGTGCGCGTCAAGCCACCGCCTGCCCAGGCGGCACGGCGACCCGTTCGACCGGCTGCTGGTGTGGCAGGCGATCCAGGCGGGGCAGGTCTTGCTCAGCGCCGACCGCGCCCTTGCCGCCTACACCGAGGACGGCCTCAGATTGGTCGGATGAGGTGCGAGGCGGACGGCACAAACGACTGGCCACCGCCGCAAACTACCTGGTCACATTCACTTTTTGGTAGCGGGGGGAGGATTTGAGCCTCGTCCGCGTTGCCCTTGAGCCGAGCTGTCCGGGGCGCTGGCTCCCATCGTCTGAACGGAACGAAATGCGCTGGTTAGCGCCTTTCGTTCACAGCAGGACTTAAGTCCCTTGAGTGTGGGTCATTTGCGAGAGCGGACTCTTGACCTGGCCGGCGAATCCGGGCCGAGTTTCCCGCGCGACGGGGCATTCCTGGGTGCCCAGTTCGAATCGCTCGAGGTGCAGACAGGCTGCGGGGCCGCAGCCGCCCCGAAACCGCCGGGGGCCGGGGTGTCTTGGGGCGGCATCGGCGGGCGGGCTCACTTGACGGCGCGCACGCAGAACGCTTTGCCGTCTAACAGCGGCACCGCTGCAGCGGCGAAACCCACTTGCTGGGCGCCTCGGACCAACTCGCTTGGCTCGTACTTGCGGTAGCCGTGGGCGGTGTGCGGCAGATTACCCAGGGTCTCGGCGGTATAGAGCGCGTTCACGAACACCGCACCCGGTTTCAATACCCGGGCGATCTCGACCATTGCGGCCATGAGGTCGGGCCAGAAATAGACGGTGTTCACCGAATAGCCGGCGTCAACGGACTCATCCGGTTGGCCGGTCGCGTCTGCGCTGCCCACGCCGAACTTGAGCCGACCGCCAGCGACCAACTTCCGATAGCTGCGGGCAGCTGCGGCGATCATTTCGGCCGAGGGGTGGACTGTCCAACGCACTCCCAGGGGACGAAGCGCACGTCGGATCGCGGCTGCCCCTGAAGGGGTCCGTGATATATTGTTCCCGGATTTTGTATATATCTTCGTGGAGGGACCATGTCCAGGACGCTGATTGACATTGACGACGTGTTGCTGCGTCAGGCCATGGAGGCGCTGGGCACTACGACCAAACGAGCCACGGTGAACGGGGCGTTGGGCCGGGTGGTGCGTGCCCACAGGGCGGAGGAGCACATTCGGCACCTGAAGGAGGGGGCGGCGCAAGATCTGGCCGATCCGGCCGTAGTGGCTGGCGCGCAGCGGTGAGTATTGTCTACTTGGTCGACAATTCCGCGCTCCAGCGCGTCCGCACCTCGCCCCGCGTCGAGGCCGCCGTGCTCGCGTTGCTTGAAACGGGCGAACTCGGCTCCTGCCTGCCGCAGTTGCTGGAGCAGGGCTATTCGGCGCGCGCCAAGGCCGAACACCGGCTTATCGTCTGGGATAACCTGGAGGGCAAAGTATTCCTGCCGCCTGAGGCCCCCGTCGCGTCGCTGGCGATTGAACTCCAGTCCAAGCTGTTCGCCGCAGGACAGGGGCGAGCCGTGGGGGTGTCAGACCTCCAGATCGCGGCGACCGCCCTCCATCACACGACCAGCGCCCGAACTGTTGTCATAGTCCACTACGACAGCGACTTCGAAGCCCTACGAGCAGTTGAGCCCCGCCTGCGAACCCAGTGGATCGTGCCGAAGGGCACTGAACCCTGATTCACGGCGACCGGGCAGGCTGACCCGTCGCCAAACGGATACTGACCGAGACCACACCCCTGCAAGACCGACTCCTCGACCTCTACAACGCAACAGCCATCGCACCCACCCGGTGACACATAGGTAATACGCCCGCGACCGCCAAAACAAGCCTCCCACCAGGCCAAACGCTAACCCCACCCCACCTCAGGGGGAAAGTCAGGCTAGTGACCGCTTTTACCTTCATTGAGCATTGCTCGGTGCTTTTGGGTGGTTGGGCGGGCGTGAGACGCCTCGCGCCGGCGGCCTAATTGGTGGCGTGGTGGGATACGTTGGTTGCGGCGAGCACCGCCAACGTGACACTCGAAGGAGCAGCGAAATGTCCAAGGCAGTGGTGGTTGTGGCCACCTTTTTTCCCGGCGACGGCATGCGGGATTCGGTCCATGCTGTCATCAAAGCCGCTCAAACCGATGTTTATCAGGAGCCGGGTTGCCTGCTCTACTCCTTGCATGAGGCGCCGGACCGGTTTGTGTTGATCGAGAAGTGGGACTCCGTCCGGCACCTCGAGGAGCACGGCGCGGGCAAGGCGCTGAAGTGCCTGGTCAGGGACTTAGAGCCCCTGCTGGCGCGGGATGTCGAGATTGTGCGGCTTGCGCCGGTTGACTCGTCAGGCTCGCACCCGGCCGCAGCGGTCAAGGGCGCGGATGCGGCCGCCGCCGGCGGTGGTGCTGGTGGGGATGTTTCTCCATAGCCTGGCAGGGGGGCCTGTCAGCTAGGATTGGCGAGACCGCTGGCCGTTACGCAGGGGGACTGGTGGCGGCAGTCACGGGGCGTTGAGGATGGGCTGGCTCGGCGCTCCGGGTTGTTGTTGATCGCACTTGCAGTGCCCTGGGTACGTGGAGGAGGCTGACGCTGATGCGCGCAGAAGCGTTCAAGGCCGGGCCAGGCAGACGCCTGATCTCGGCCGGGGCAGTAGTCGGCTGCGTGGTTGGTTTGGCCACCTTAGCTGCTATGCAGCGAGGCTTCGCCGTCACCCAACTCGACTTGAATGATTCGGGTATTTGGGTCACTCGCACAGCGGAGACACTGCTCGGCCGCTTCAATTACAACGCCGGCGTCCTAGACGGTTCACTGTTTGCGACATCCAACGACTTTGACGTCCTCCAGGACGGACGCCACGTGGTCCTAGTCGACGCCACCAAATCCGAGATCACCACCGTAAACACAGCACAACTCGCCGGCGCCGCGAACATTGCGCTGCCAGCCGGCTCCAAGGTCGCCATGGGCGGCGGGAACCTCGCCATCTATGACCCCTCCGCCGGCCAAGTCTGGACCCTGCCCACCAGCCAAGCCGCCAATTTCAGCCCAGAAACCATGCGCCCCGCCCTCGAAGACATCGGCAAAGACGCCGAACTAGTAGTCGGGACCGATGGCGCCACCCACGTCCTAGCACCCACCCTAAAAGCCATCTACCTGATCCCCGCAGCGCCGTCCGCCACCAGCCAATCAGGCCAAGCGAGCCAGGCAGGCAAGGCAAGCCAGCCCCAAAAATCCGAACTCAAAGGCCTGTCCACCCAAGGCCCGTTCGCCCTGACCGCGGTCGGCGCCAAACCCGTCATCTGGGATGCGACCGCCGGTCAACTCTCAACCGACCGTGGCGAGTTCGCCCCAGCCAACGCCAACGCCCCCGCGAACGCTACCGCGACCGTCCCCGCCCCCGCACCCACGAGCGCGACCGGCCAGGACGGCATCGTGCTACAACAAGTCGGCACCGACACCGGTGAAGTGGTCTATGCCACCGCCGACGGCCTGGTCCGCCAACCCCTCGCCGGCGGCACCCCGACGGTGATAGAACCCCAGGTAACAGGCGGGGTGCCCAGCCCAGCCGTGGTCCTTGGCGGCTGCGTCTACCAAGTCTGGAGCGGCACCCGCGCCTTCGTCAGGGACTGCGCGGGCACCGACGCCGACAGCGTCACAATCGTCGAACAAGCCACAGCCGATGACACCCTCCGGTTCCGCACCAACTACGGCCGGATTGTCCTCAACCAAGTTGCCGCCGGCGGAACCTGGCTGGTAACAGATGACCTGGTGAAAGTCGACGATTGGGCAGCCGCCATGCCCACCCAGGACGATGCCGACAACGAGGACGAATCGAAAGACGAAGCCCAAGACGAAGAACAACGCACCCGGCCAGAGGAGAATCACCCCCCAACCGCCCTCGATGACTCCTTCGGGGTGCGCGCCGGCCGCTCGGTGGTGCTGCAAGTAGTGGTCAACGATTCGGACACGGACGGCGACCTGCTGACCGTCGCGGCCGACACGGACGGCTTCAGCCTAGGGAAAGTCCAACCGGTCTACGGCGACACCGCGTTCTTGCTGGAAGTCCCCGCGGAGGCGACGGGCGCTGGCTCGTTTACCTACACCGTCTCGGACGGGCGGGGTGGGCAAGCCGGTGCGACCGTGAACATCAATGTCCGCCCGCCACAAGTCAACGCAGCGCCCCAAATGGTCCGCTCCGGTCCCAAGGTGCCGGTGGGCCTTGGCGAAGCCGCGCAATACGACGTGCTGGGTGACTGGATGGACCCGGACGGGGATGACATCTTCTTGATGTCTGCCGTGGGGGATACCGCAGGGGACGTGGTGCGTTACCAAGCCGACGGATCGGTCGCGTTCCAGGACGCAGGCCTCACGAGCGGCCTGAAGACCGTGCAGCTAGCAGTGACTGACGGCATTGATCAAGGCTCGGGAGAGATGTTTTTCGACGTCCGCCCGGCCGGGAATCAACCCCCACGGACCGTGACGGATCACGGCATGGGCCGGGTCGGCGCCAGCATCACAGTTGACCCGCTGGCCAACGATTCCGACGCGAACGGCGACCAGCTCCGACTTGTCAATGTCTCTAAGACCACCGCCGCCCTGGTGGAGTTTGATGCGACCTCAGGCACTGTTACGGTCACATCCGACAAACCGCAGGTGCTGTACCTCGATTACACGGTGACGGACGGCCCTGCCACCGCGCAGGGCCTCATCCGGATTGACGCAGTTGACCCGGCCCAATGGGGCACCGACCCGGTGGCGGTGCCGGACACAGCCCTGCTACCAGCAGGTTCGGCTGTCCTGGTGGGCGCCTTGGACAATGACACCGACCCGGCCGGCGCCGTGTTGGTGTTGACCGCGGTGAGCGTCCCGGACGGCGCCCCCATCAGCGTCGCGGTGTTGGATCACGCGGTCCTTAGGGTCACCGAACTGCGGGCTTTCGCCGAACCGGTGGTGTTCACCTACACCGTGTCGAACGGGCCGACCACGGCCGTCGGCAGCGTTACTGTGGTCCCGGTCCCAGCCCCGGTCGCGGCGGCTGCGCCGGTGGTCGCACCCGACGAGGTCCGCGTGCGGGCCGGTGATGTGGCCACGGTTGATGTGCTGGCCAATGACTCCCACCCGAATAACCTGCCTCTGGAACTAGACGCAGACTTGCCGGAAACCCCGGACGCGGACACCGAAGCCCTGGTGTTCGTCGCTGACAACAAGGTGCGCCTCCACGCCCGCACCGCCCCTGGCACCTATTACGCCATGTATCAGGCCCGCGCCGAGGGCAGCGAACCTGTTTCCGGCCAGCTAACGATCTATGTGATAGGACCGGACCCAGAACGCAACTCTGCCCCCCAGCCACTCGATTTGGAGGTCCGCGCGGTCACGGGCGCGATCGCCCGGGTCGCGGTCCCTTTGGCAGGGATTGATCCGGACGGCGACCGGGTAGTGATCCAGGGCGTGGGCAGCGCTCCGGCCCAGGGACGGATTGTTTCGAGTGGCGCTGGTTATTTCGAATATGAGCCCGGCGATCAAGCGGTCGGCGCTGACCAGTTCACGTACATTGTGGCGGACCGCTTGGGGGCGCAAGCCTCCGCCACGGTTCGCCTGGGGATAGCCTCCCGGCCGGCCACCAACCAGGCCCCGGTCGCGACGAATGACGAGATCAACGTCCGCCCCTCCCGCCGCGTCGCGGTGCCTGTGCTGGTCAATGACACCGAACCGGACGGGGATACGCTCACGCTGGTCCCGGATTCGGCGACCAGTGACACGTTGGAGGCCCGCATTGTTGGGGAGCGGGTCACGTTCACTAGCCCCGCTGCGGCAGGCGTTTACCACGTCGTCTACACGGTCCAAGACCAGTGGGGCGCTCAAGCTGCCGGCACGGTGGTTGTCACAGTGTCCGATGACGCGCCCCTCGTCCCGCCCGCCGCCCGCGATGACGAAGTGGCGGCCGCCGAAGTGCTGACCCAAGATTTCGTGGTGGTGGCCGTCCTGGACAATGACGAGGATGCGGACGGGTCGACCGAGTCCGTTGAGATCACCGTCGATCCGGCCGCTGGCGCCGAGTTGTTGCCAGACCGCACCGTGCGCGTCCCGGTATTGCCCGGAGCCCAAGTCGTTGACTATTCCCTAACGGATCAGGATTCCCTGGTGGGCCGGGCGTTCATTGAGGTGCCCGGTGCGGCCAGCACATCACCGGTGCTGAACCCGCAGGCGCGGTCATTGCAAGTCAAGTCCGGGGAGCAGGCCAGTGTCCTCCTCGAGGACTACGTGCTGGTGGGTGCGGGCAAGTCGGCCAGGATCACTGAGGCCGCCAAGGTGACGGCCTGGAAGGGCCAGGTTGAGTTGGTCAGCGCCACAGAAGTGCTGTTCAGTGCTCCGACGGACTACCAGGGCGCGGCGGGTATCACCATGGAGGTGACGGACGGCACCGGTCCGGATGACCCGGACGGTCTGAAGGGGATGATCACTATACCGGTGACCATTTTGCCTGCGGATGCGGCCCCGAATCAGCCCCCCACGGTGATGGGTTCGGCAATTGAGGTGGCGGCCGGTGGCGAAGCGGTGCTCGCTTTGGCGCCGTTGGTGGTGGACCCCGATGAAGCCGACACCCACACCTTCGAGGTGTCGGCCCCCAACGCGGCCGGCTTGACTGCCCGGGTCGACGGCAGCGAGTTGCGGTTGACCGCTGCGGACGATGCCGCCCCAGGCACCAAAGCGAGCCTCACGCTGACGGTTCAGGACGGTCAGACCGCCCCGGTCTCGGCGGAGTTGGCGGTGACGGTTGCGTCGTCGACGGCGCCGCGCCCCGTCGCGGTCGATGACACGGTGGACAGCGCCCACCAGGGCCAAATGGTCTGTGTTCCGGTCTTGGCCAACGACATCAACCCGTTCACTAAGGACAAGCCCCTGACGGTCACGGCGGCCGTGGTGGAATCTGGGGCCGGTAGCGCCCAGGTCGCCTGCGGCGGAGTCGAGGTCACACCGGGTCCTGACTTCTATGGCTCAATGGTGGTCCGGTATACCATCGCGGATGCCACGAAGGACCCAGCACGCGAGGTTGACGGCCGCATCCGCTTGGCGGTGCTGGGGCGGCCGGACCCACCGGTGGGGGTGGCGGTCGAAAGGGTCCGCAGCCGGGAGGTGGTCTTGAGTTGGCGTCCGCCGGACAACAACGGTGGCTCGCTGATCACGCAGTACACCGTCGAGTCGGTGTCTGGCCCCAGTTTCACCAAGAACTGCGGCACCCAGACCCAGTGCACGTTGGAGGGCCTGACGAACAACTCGGTCTACCGGTTTGCGGTGACGGCCACCAACGTTGTCGGCCCGTCGGAGCCGTCTACGGCATCCGCCGAGGCGCGGCCCGATGCCGTGCCCAACACCCCAGCCCCGCCCACCCTCCGGTTCGGGGACCGGTCGTTGACGATCACCTGGGCCAATCCGGGCAGCGAGGGTTCGCCGGTCGCGTCGTATGACTTGGAGATCTCCCCGCCTGGGCCGGACGGCGCCCGCCGCACCGGTTTGGGCGGCACCAGCTACACGTGGACGGGCCTGGACAACGGCACGGCTTACGTGGTCAAGGTCTGTGCCCGCAACAACGCCCCCGGGGTGTGCGAACTGCCAGATCACTGGTCGGCTTATTCGTCTTCCGAGATTCCGGCCGGCGTGCCGGGTGCTCCGGCTCAGCCCAGCGTCGGGAGCCCCCGCTCGTTTGATGACCAGGCTCGGGCTGAGATCTGCTGGTCCGCGCCCAATTCCAACGGCGCCGCCATCTCTGCCTATGCGGTCACTGCATACAAGGGCGGCGAGAAACACTCCGAGGTTACCGGCTCGATTGATTACACCTGCCAGGAGATGGCCCTGCCACCGGACACCACGGATTACACCTTCACTGTCAAAGCCAAGAACAAGGCCGGTTGGGGCGCCGAGTCACCCGTTTCTACCCCGTTCCGGGCCATGGTAGTTAACGGCTTCTATGGTGTAGAGGCCGAAAGCGACCATGACGGCTACATCCAGGTCAAGCTGGGCGGAGCAGCGGGCGCTGGGTTCCACGATTCAGAGGTGAGTTATGGGTGGTGGCTGTCGAACGGCACCGAGGGCGATTGGCCGGCTGGGACCACTTCTGCCCAGATCCCCGCGTCCAACACTGGCGGCCCCTACGAACTAACCGTCCTTCTGAGGATAAAACTGCCGCCCGGCGTCGCCGCTCCTGCCATTCCCGACTACACCATCATTTATGGAATCCAACCCTCCGGGACGCCCTTTGCCCCCGGCGTATCAGCGACTCCGTCGGGTTCGAAGCAGGTGAGCCTGAGTTGGGTGTTCCCGTCGCCCAACGGCCGCCCGGTCAGCCAGGTCCAGATTTCGATTGACGGCGGCGCGTGGCAAAACCAAGCGGCGGGTGGCTCCATCTTGGTCGGCGACAGCTACGGCCAGACGCACTCGATCAAAGCCCGCGCGGTCGATGCGCTCGGGCGGCAGTCTGCCGTGTCCAGCGCCTCAGCCACATCCCCGGCGGCGCCGGCCCCCAGGGTCTGGTTGACGCGCGATGACGCGACGACTTTCACCGTCAACACCAGTAATTTCCCGTCGGGTACATACCGGGTGGACATCTACTACATTGACAAGAACGGGCAGGATCACTGGTTCGACTGTGCCCACGCCTCCGACGAGTGCGCCTATTACGACTTCCAGGCCCGGCCCAGTGTTTCACTGGGTGGCATGGGGGTAATGAACAACCAATATGCTCCGACCACGGTCTGGGTTGTCCTGTCTGGCTGGGGCGAGAGCGAACGAATGTGGTGGGAGAAATGGTGATACCGGGTAAAACGCTTGAGCGGGGCCACGGAGTGGCCCCGCGGCAGTTGATCAGGAGGTAGTCGCGTGGCGCAAGGGATTGAGTCCGGCGGGTCCATGACCCCAGAGCAGGCGAGTTGGTTCGCTCAGACCTTTGACCAGTTGGTCGGCAGCATCTCGCAAGCCGTGCTGGGCAAAACCCAGATCATCCGGTTGGCCCTGACCTGCATGCTGGCCGAAGGCCACCTGTTGCTGGAGGACGCCCCAGGCACCGGCAAGACCTCGCTCGCGCGGGCCATGGCCGCCACGGTCTACGGCACCGACCAACGCATCCAGTTCACGCCAGACCTGCTCCCCTCCGACGTGACCGGGGTGACGATCTTCGACCAAGCGACACAGGCCTTCGAGTTCCGGCCAGGCCCGATCTTCGCCTCGATTGTGCTAGCCGATGAGATCAACCGAGCCAGCCCGAAGACCCAATCGGCGCTCCTCGAGGTGATGGAAGAAGGCCAAGTCACAGTGGACGGCGTGACCCATAAAGTAGAGCGCCCCTTCATGGTGATCGCCACCCAGAACCCGATCGAACAGGCCGGGACCTACCGGCTCCCCGAAGCGCAGCTTGACCGGTTCTTGATGAAGAGCGCCATCGGCTACCCGGACCGTTCCAACACCGTCGCGATCCTGGCCGGGGCGCAAATCCGCAACCGCGCCGCAGCGATCACCCCGGTCATCACCACGCAAGCGGTCGGCGACATGATCGACATCGGCGCCACCAACCACGCCGAACCGATGGTGCTGGACTATATTTCGCGTCTGACCGAAGAGACCCGGACCGTCGCCGAAACCCGGGTCGGAGTCTCTGTGCGCGGCGCAATCGCCATGGTGCGGACCGCCAAGGTGTGGGCTGCGGCCCAAGGCCGCAACTATGTGATCCCGGATGATGTCAAGTCCCTCGGGGTGCCGGTCTGGTCACACCGCCTAGTCCTGGACCCCGAAGCCGAGTTCGCGGGCGTCAGCGCACCGCAGGTGGTGGGCCGCCTGTTGGCCGAGGTCCCCGCCCCGCAGGAGCGTGCCTACGCCTGATGTCGACCGCCCACGCCTTCGCCCCTCCCAGTCCGGCCCGCCTGCGGGCGCGCGCTCGGCGGACCGGTCCGTTGCGCCGCCGGGTTGACAACGTCCGCCAAGCTTTGCGTGGCTTGCCCCAGGCCGATGCCGTCCGGCGGGCCCTGCGCATCATCCGCCCCCGCGGGGTGGCTTGTTTGGCAGTCGCGGTGGCCTGCCTGGCGTTCAGTGGACTGTGGCACTGGGACGAACTGTCCGCGCTGGCGGTGGGGCTGGCTGGGGCGCTGGCGGCGGCATCGTGCTGCGCGATTGGGCGGGCTGGGTACGCGGTGATGCTGGACCTGGCCCGGCTACGAGTGACCGCCGGGCAATCGGCGCTGGGATCACTGACCGTCTCCAACCCGACCGGACGGCCTTTGCGGCCTTCCAACATGTACCTGCCGGTGGGCCGCGCCACCGCCGCTTTCAGGGTACCTCGGCTGGCCGCTAGCGCGCTCCATGAGGAGGCGTTCCAGCTCCCGACCAGCCGGCGGGCGGTGATCCAACTGGGGCCGGTCAATTCCTGGCGGGGTGACCCCTTCGGCTTGATGCGCCGTGAAATCACCTGGACCGAACCCGTCGAATTGTTTGTTCACCCGCAGACCATCAACTTGGACGGCTCCTCGGCGGGCTTCCTGCGGGACTTGGAGGGGCGCCCAAGCAATGACCTGTCCAGTTCGGATGTGGCGTTTCACGCGTTGCGGGACTATGTGCCCGGCGATGACCTGCGCCATATCCATTGGAAAACCTCAGCGAAGCTGGGGCGCTTCATGGTCCGGCAATTCGAGGAAACCCGGCGCTCACATCTGGTGGTGGTTCTAAGCTGTGATCCGGCCGACTATTTGGGTGCAGATGCGTTCGAGTTGGCCGTCAGCGCGGCCGCCTCACTGGGTCTCCAAGCGATCCGGGAAGAAAAAGATCTGAACGTCTGGGCGGAGGGACGCGAACTGATCAACCGGAGTGGGCCGACCATGCTGGATGACTTCTCGCGTCTCGAATTCGCTGTGCCGGGGAGCAGGCTGGTGTCTTTAGCGCGCCTCGCGGCCGCCGCCACCCCGGACGCCTCGACGGCGGTGCTGGTCACCGGCGGTCTGGCTGAGGCGGCTACCTTGCACGCGGCCGTCGCGGCGTTTCCGATTGACACACTGGTGATGGTGGTGCGGGCGTGCCCCGGTTGTGATGTCGCCCGGGCCAAGATTGCCGCAGCGCCGGTGTTGAGCCTGGGCGCCTTGGATCAACTGCCGCGAGGCATGCGGTCAATGGAGGTGGCGTGACGTGAACCGGGCGCTGACCAGGGGTGGCCTGGTGGACTGGGTGGCTATTAGCCTGGCGTTGGCTGTGGCACTCGCCGGGTTTTGGCCGGTGTTCGGGGGGCCGGCGTTTATTGGGCCGGCCCTCGCGGGGGTGTTGGGTGGGGCAGCGGTCGCCTGGGTGGGCGCCTGGCAGCGTTTGAGCACCGCACCGGTCGCCGTCGGCTTGGTGGCGGTCTATTTCTTGGTGGGCGGCGCCGTGGCGCTGCCCACCCACACCATTGCCGGGGTGATCCCTTCCGGTAAGACGCTTAGCGATTTGGCCGTGGCCAGTATCACGGTGTGGCGCCAGTTCCTGAGCGCCACTGTGCCGGTCGCCTCGTTCGAGGCGATGGGTCTGGTCCCGTTCATTGTTGGTCTGGTGGCCTCCGGCTTGGCGTTGTCTTTGGCCTGGCGCGTGCACCAGGCCGCCTGGGCCCTGATTCCGGTGGGCGCCGCCGCCGTGGCCGTGATCGCGTTCGGTGCGTCCGTGCCGTTCCAGCCGTGGGTTCAGGCCGGCCTGATGATGGCGCTGGTTTTGAGTTGGTTGGCCTACCGGGAGGCGGTGGGCGCGCCGTGGGCGGGCGGGGCCGGCGCGGCGATGGCGACCGGCGCGGCGGCGGCGCGG